>NZ_LDUI01000019.1:0-9297 GCF_001043555.1 Chromobacterium sp. LK1
TACCAACTGAGCTAAACGCCCTGAATCCTGTTCGCTGTTGCGTTTGCGTCTCAGCGAGGAGGCGAATTAAAACACAGGGTTTAAGCTTGCGCAAGTGGTCTATCAGCAATTTTTTTCAACTGACGACAATTTCGAATAAAAGCTCCAAAAATTAATGTTTTTGTCAGACAGAAAGGTGACGCCGGCTTTATCGCTAAGGTATCATGCCGCCATTAGCTATTTATCGGATGACGTAACGAATGAAGCCGACCTTTCTCGATTTTGAGCAGCCAATTGCCGAACTTGAGAACAAAATAGAAGAACTGCGCTATGTTCAGGACGATTCGGTGCTGGACATCTCGGAAGAGATCGCGCGTCTGCAGAAGAAGAGCCAGGAGCTGACCAAGACGCTCTACGCCAAGCTGACGCCGTCTCAAATCGCCATGGTGGCGCGCCATCCGCAGCGCCCCTACGCGCTCGACTATATAGAGAGTATTTTCACCGACTTCGAAGAGCTGCATGGCGACCGCGCGTATGCCGACGATGCAGCCATCGTCGGAGGCCTGGCCCGTTTCAATGGCCAGTCGGTGATGGTCATCGGCCAGCAGAAGGGCCGCGACACCAAGGAAAAGATCCGCCGCAACTTCGGCATGCCGCATCCGGAAGGCTATCGCAAGGCCTTGCGCCTGATGAAGCTGGCCGAGAAGTTCGGCATTCCAGTGGTCACCTTGGTCGATACCACCGGCGCTTGGCCCGGCATCGGCGCGGAAGAGCGCGGACAGTCGGAGGCCATCGGTCGCAATCTCTATGAGATGACGCGCTTGCGCGTGCCCATCATCGTCACGGTGATAGGCGAGGGCGGTTCCGGCGGTGCCTTGGCCATCGCGGTGGGCGATTGCGTCAATATGCTGCAATACGCGACTTACTCGGTGATTTCGCCGGAAGGCTGCGCTTCCATTCTGTGGAAGACCGCCGAACGCGCGTCCGACGCCGCCGAGGCGTTGGGCATCACCGCGCCGCGCCTGAAGACCCTGGGCCTGGTTGACCGCGTGGTCAACGAGCCGGTGGGTGGCGCGCACCGCGATCATGCCCAGATGATGGCGAGCATGAAGCGCGTGTTGCAGGAAGAGTTGAAAGACTTGACCTCCAAGCCGATCGACGAATTGCTGAAAACCCGTTTCGACAGATTGATGAGCTATGGCCGCTTCAAGGAAGCCGCAGCCTGACCCGCTCGAAGCTCTGCTAAGCCATTGGCCGGACGAATTGTCCGGCCAATGTGCTTTTGAGGTGGGCTTGAGCGGTGGTTTGGACTCGGTGGCGCTGCTGGCGCTGCTGTGCCGCGCACGCACACACAGGCCCGGGCTGGCGGTGAGCGCCGTGCATGTGCATCACGGCTTGAGCCCGAATGCCGACGCCTGGGCCGAGCATTGCCGCGCCTTGTGCGCGGCGCTGCGGGTGCCGCTGCGGCTGGAGCGGGTGAGTTTGGTCGTCAGCGGCGGCGATAGCCTGGAAGCGGTGGCGCGCACGGCCCGCTACCAGGTGTATCGGCGCTCCGCCGCCGGGGTGGTGGCGCTGGCGCATCATCTGGACGATCAGGCGGAAACCGTGCTGCTGCAATTGCTGCGCGGCGGCGGCCCGCGCGCGCTGGCGGCGATGCCGGCGCTGCGTCGGCTGGACGCGGCGGGGCCCTGGTTGTGGCGGCCGCTGTTGGGCTTGCGCCGGCTGCAGCTGGAGGCCTGGGTTCAGGCCGAGGGTCTGAGCTGGGTGGAGGATGAAAGTAACCGGGACGAGCGTTGGCGGCGCAATCTGCTGCGCCAGCGTTTGCTGCCGCAGCTGGAAGCGGCGCTGCCGGACTATCGCCGCCATCTGGCGCGCTCGGCCGGCCTGCTGGCGGACGCGGCCGCGGTGCTGGACGAGGTGGCGGCCCAGGATCTGGCCGCGTGTCGGCTCGGCGATGGTTTGAGCCTGGCCGCCTGGCGCGGCTTGTCCGAACCCAGGCAGCGCCAGGTCTTGCTGGCCTGGTTGCGCGTTCTGGAGTGGCCGGCGCCGGAGCCGGAAGCCCTGGCTGAGTTCCAGCGCCAGGCCTTGCAAGCCGGCGCCGACAGCTGTCCGCGGCTCGCGCTGGCCTCGGGCCTGTTGTACCGCTACCGCGACGGCGTGCATGCCTTGCCGGCGCTGGCGACGCCAGCGGCCGTGCCGCTAGCGGCGCTGGACCCGGCGGCGGAATGCCTGGTGGAAGGGTGGGGCGGTGTGCTGAGCTGGGCATGGCGGCCGCGTGGCCTGCCGGCGGCCTTGTTGGCGCAAGGCCTGCTGCTGTGTCCGCGGCAGGGCGGCGAGCGTCTGGCGTCCGCGGTGGGGCGCAAGCCGGTGAAGAACTTTTTGCAAGAGGCCGGCATCGCGCCGCCCTTGCGCGAGCGTTGGCCGCTACTGTGCGATGCGGGCGGACGCTTGCTGGCGCTGCCCGGCGTGGCGGTGGATGCCGATCTGGCCGCGGGTCCGGGCTGGTGGCCGTGTTGGCGGCCGTTGCCGGCGTCGTCGGGCTGATGCAGAAACGCCTGCCGTTTGGCAGGCGTTTTTCATTGCGGCTTCAGTTGGCCGCGCTCAGCGGCAGGCTGGCGATGCCGGCGGCGTCCAGCCGCAGATAGCCGCCGCGGTCGCCGTGCCAGTCCTGGATCACCCAGCGCTCGGATTCGCGATGGCGATGCATGGCTGGGCGATGAGTATGGCCGTGGATCAGCGTCGGCCAGCCGTGCTCGGCCAGCAAGGCTTCCACCGCCGGAGCGGTGACATCGGAAATGGCGGTCAGGCCGTTTTGCTGCTTGGCCATCTCGCTTTGCTGCCGCGCCTGGCGCGCAATCGCGTGGCGCTCGGCCAACGGCCGCGCCAGCATCGCCTGCTGCCATTGCGGGTTGCGGCTGACGGCGCGGAATTGCTGATAGGCCGCGTCATCGGTGCATAGCGCGTCGCCGTGGCTGAGCAGGTAGCGGCGGCCATGGGCCTCGATCAAGGTCGGGTCGTCCAGCAGCCGCGCGCCGCTGCGCAGGCAGAAGCCCTCGCCCAACAGGAAGTCGCGGTTGCCGTGCATCACGTACAGCGGCGTGGCGGCGGCGAAGGCGCGCATCGCGGCCAGCGGCGCTTCCAGGAACGGCGAATCGTCGTCGTCGCCCACCCAGTATTCGAACAGATCGCCCAGGATGTAGAGCGCGTCGATCCGGCCTTGCCAGGCTTGCAGCGTGTCCAGAAACAAGCGGTTCAGCTCTGGCGTGTCGTCCGCCAGGTGCAGGTCGGAAATGAAATGAATGGCCATGTCGCATGCGGATGAGTTGAAGCCCGGCCGGACGGCCGGGCTGGGGAGCGCGCCGCGCGTGGCGCGGCGTTGGCGAATCAGATGATTTCGGCTTTTTCGATCACCACCGCTTCCACCGGCACGTCCTGATGGCCGCCGCTGCGGCCGGTGCGTACCGCCTTGATGCTGTCGACCACGTCCTGGCCTTCCACTACCTGGCCGAACACGGCATAGCCCCAGCCTTGCGCGCTTTCCGATTTGAAGTCCAGGAAGTCGTTGTCGGACACATTGATGAAGAACTGGGCGGAAGCCGAGTGCGGGTCCATGGTGCGGGCCATCGCCACGGTGTAGCTCTTGTTGGACAGGCCGTTGTTGGCCTCGTTCTCGATCGGCGCCTTGGTCGGCTTTTGCGACATGTCGGCGCTGAAACCGCCGCCCTGGATCATGAAGCCGTTGATCACGCGGTGGAAGATGGTGCCGTCGTAGTGGCCGCTCTTCACATACTCTTCAAAGTTGGCGGCGGTTTTCGGGGCCTTGTCGGCGAACAGTTCCAGCACGATGGCGCCGAAGTTGGTGGTCAGTTTGATCATGGTGTTTTCCTTGATGACGGACAGGCCGCGCGGCGGCCTGCCGGTATTAAAGTGGTTCTTGAAGCGGGCTTAACGATCTCGCGAGCCAAGGCGGCAGATCGTAAACAGGCTTTAAGGTTTGATGGTGACTTTCTGGATCACAATCGGCTCGAACGGCACGTCGCCCATGCCGTTCATGCTGCCGGTGCGGGTCTTGGCGATGCGGTTGACCACATCCATGCCCTTGATCACCTTGCCGAACACGGCATAGCCGGCGCCCTGCGGCGTCGGGGACTTGTAATCGAGGAAGTCGTTATTGGCCACATTGATGAAGAACTGCGCGGTGGCGGAGTTCGGATCGGCGGTGCGGGCCATCGCGATGGTGCCGACGCCGTTCTTCAGGCCATTGCTCGCCTCGTTGGCGATGGCGGCGCGGGTGGGCTTCTGGCTCAGCTTGGTGTCGAAGCCGCCGCCCTGGATCATGAAGCCGTCGATCACGCGGTGGAACACGGTGCCGTTGTAATGGCCGGCCTTGGCGTAGGCAACGAAGTTTTCCACGGTCTTGGGAGCCTTGGCCGAATCCAGCGCGATCTCGATATTGCCCTTGCTGGTGATCATTTCCACTGTCGGCGAGGCCAGGGCCACGGCGGGCAGCGCGGTCAGCGCCAGCATGCTCAGCATTCGTTTCATGGTTGGTTCATTCAACAGGGTGTGAGAAGCCGCCAATATTAGCACAGCCTTTTGTCTCGGCGCAGCGCCTTGCCGCCATGGCCGCCGCCTTGCCCTGCGGCGGGCTGGTTTGCGGTCATTTTTATGCTTTTGGGTTTTTAGGCGTTCTTGTTTTTTTAAAAAATAGTATTTAGACTCCACCCCCTAAAAACTGTGTGACCGCTATCTATTTATATAGCATAAACGCCATGGCGCATGCCGGGCTTCGATAACAAGGGCGGTTTCCAGCCGCCGGGGTAAATACAAGAAAATGAAAGCATTTGCACCTTCCGCCGTTCGTGCCATTCCCGCTCTGGTGGCCGGCCTGCTGGCCGCGGCGCCGCTGGCTCAGGCCGCTGGTTTCCAATTATCCGAGCAAAGCGTGGTCGGCCTGGGCCGTGCCCATGCCGGCGCCGGCGTGGTCGGCGACGATTTGTCCGCCGTGTTCTACAATCCGGCCGGCATGACCCTGATCGAAGGCACCCAGATTCAGGGCGGCTTCACCTATGCCGAAATTGACGCGCCGTTCGAAGGCAAGGGCGGTTTCCCTGCCGCGCGCCAGGGCAGCGATAACGGTCGCGCCAAGGCCGAAGTCATCCCCAATGCCTACCTGGTGCATCAACTGAACGACCGCGCCCGTCTGGGCCTGGGCATCACCGTGCCCTTCGGTCTTGGCGCCAGCTATGACGATAACTGGATCGGCCGCAACCACGGCATTTCCAGCTCCATCATGACGGTGGACTTCAACCCGTCCTTCGCTTACAAGCTGGACGACAAGTGGAGCTTCGGCGCCGGCGTGTCGGCGCAGTATGCCAAGGCCGATCTGAAGCAGGGCGCCTTCCTGCCTGGCGCCACCGGCGAGATCGACGCCGACAGCTGGGCTTATGGCTATAACCTGGGCCTGATGTACGCGTTCAATCAGGACAACCGTGTCGGCCTGTCCTATCGCTCCAAGCTGAACCACAAGGCGCGTGGAGATTACACCGCGAGCGGCTTTAACCGTCTCGGCATTCCGGGCATGACCAATCTGGATGGTGTGCATGCCGGCGCCGCCGATGTCACCACGCCGGAATCGCTGCTGCTGTCCGGCTACAGCCGTCTGAACAGCAAGTGGGCGCTGAGCGCCACCGCGCGCTGGACCAACTGGAGCCGTTTCGACCAGCTGGTGATCAAGGGCAACCCGATGGCCGAGACCGTGATCAACAATCACTGGAAAGCCAGCTGGCTGTTCTCGGTGGGCGCCGACTACAACTACAGCGAGCAACTGACCCTGCGCAGCGGCGTGGGTTATGAAACCAGCCCGGTGCGCGACGCCAGCTACCGCAATCCGCTGATTCCGGACACCGACCGCGTGTGGCTGAGCCTGGGCGCCAGCTACAAGGCCAGCAAGCAGCTGACCGTGGACGCCGGCTACACCTATCTGATGGGCGTCGGCGACCGCGACATCAAGCACACTGCCACCAGCCCGTTCCGCAACGGTGACACCCTGCAGGGTTCCTACAGCTCGATCCGCGGCCACCTGCTGGGCGTGCAGATGCAGTACAAGTTCTGATCCAAGAAAGCCTGGCTTTCGCAAACCGCCGCCGGCCTTGCCCGCGGCGGTTTTTTCATGTCCGGGGATGCGGTTTGCCCGGCGGCAGGCTAGAGTAGGGCGCTCTGTATCATTGAGTGCTGATCGTCATGTCCGATTCCTCCCCGCTGAATCGCCTCACCCCGCTGACCGGGCTCTTGCCTTTTCTGCGCCCGTACCGGCTGCGCGCGCTGCTGGCCCTGCTGGCGCTGATCGTCGCCGCTGCCGCCACCCTGCTGCTGCCGGTGGCCTTTCGCTTCCTGATCGACCACGGCTTCAGCCAGCGCGCGGCGGCGGACATCAACCGCTACTTCCTCGGCCTGTTCGGCGTGGCGGCGGTGCTGGCGCTGGCCACCGCGCTGCGTTTCTACTGGGTATCCTGGCTGGGCGAGCGCGTCACCGCCGACATCCGCCGCGCGGTGTACCAGCATGTGATCCGGGTCAGCCCGGAGTATTTCGAAGTTACCCAGACCGGCGAAGTGCTGTCGCGGCTGACCACCGACACCACCCTGGTGCAGACCGTGATCGGCACCAGTTTGTCTATGGGCTTGCGCAATGTCTTGCTGATGCTGGGCGGCCTGGCCATGCTGATGGCCACCAGCCCCAGCCTGACCGCCTACATCCTGGTGACGCTATTGCTGGTGGTCTTGCCCATCGTGGTCTTCGGCCGCCGGGTGCGGGCCTTGTCCCGCTCCAGCCAGGACCGCATCGCCGATTCCAGCGCCATCGCCGGCGAAACCCTGAACGCGATTCCGACGGTGCAGGCCTTCAATCAGCAGGCGCGGGAGAGCCGGCGCTTCGGCGATTCGGTGGAAACCAGCTTCGACGCCGCGCTGGCGCGCATCCGCGCGCGATCCTGGCTGACGGTGGCGGTGATCCTGCTGGTCTTCGGCGCCATCGTGTTCGTGTTGTGGCTGGGCGCGCACGCGGTGCTGGAAGGCACGATGAGCGCCGGGCAGCTGGGCCAGTTCATTCTCTACGCGGTGGTTACCGCCGGCGCCATCGGCGCGCTGGCGGAAGTGTGGGGCGATGTGCAGCGCGCCGCCGGCGCCACCGAGCGGCTGATGGAACTGCTGGCGCTGAATTCGCCGGTGACGGAGCCGGCCGCGCCGCGCGTGCTGCCGTCTGGGCCTGCCGGCCTGGAATTGCGCGATGTTGATTTCGCCTATCCCTCGCGCCCCGGCCAGCCCTCGCTCTGCGGCATCCGGCTCAGCGTGCGCCCCGGCGAGCATGTGGCGCTGGTGGGACCGTCCGGCGCCGGCAAGTCCACTTTGTTCCAGCTCCTGCTGCGCTTCTACGACCCGCAGCAGGGTCAGGTGCTGCTGGGCGGCGTGGATGTGCGCGAGCTGTCCTTCGCCGATTTGCGTGGCCACATCGGCATCGTGCTGCAGGATTCGGTGATCTTCGGCGCCAGCGCGCTGGAGAACATCCGCTACGGCCGGCCGGACGCCAGCGACGAGGAGGTGAGGGCCGCCGCCCGCGCCGCCGCCGCGCATGATTTCATCGAACGCCTGCCGCAGGGCTATCACAGCTATCTGGGCGAACGCGGCGTGCGCCTGTCCGGCGGCCAGCGCCAGCGCATCGCCATCGCCCGCGCCATCTTGAAGAATCCGCCGCTGCTGCTGCTGGACGAGGCCACCAGCGCGCTGGACGCGGAGTCGGAACAATTGGTGCAACAGGCGCTGGAGCGCGCGGCGCAAAACCGCACCACCCTGGTGATCGCGCACCGGCTGGCCACGGTCAAGCAGGCGGACCGCATCGTGGTGCTGGACCAGGGCCGCATCGTGGCCGAGGGCAGCCACCAGAGCCTGCTGGCCAGCTCGCCCTTGTATGCGCGGCTGGCGGCCTTGCAGTTCGCCGCCGGCGGCGATGCCTGAGGAGGTCGCTACTTAAGCGTAATGAATAGTCTATGCTCCACGAAGGAAAGGCCGCCGCCGCGCGGCGCCGAAACCAGCGATGGAGCGAGACTATGAAACTGGCTGTCCGTTTGGGGGGCGTGGTGCTGTGCGCCGGGTTGGGCATGTGCGTGGTGGCCGGCTTCGCGCTGCACACCCTGCGCACGACCTTGATGGAAGACCGCAGGGCGCAGATAGGCAGCCTGGTGCACTTGGCCGGCCAGCAAGTGGCGATGTACCAAAAGCAGGAGCAAAGCGGCAAGCTGACGCGCCAGGAGGCGCAGAAACGGGCGATAGAGGCGATGAGCGGCCTGCGCGATCAGGACAACTATGTGTTCGCGCGCGACGCCAGCGACCTGGTGCTGGTGCACCCGGACCGGCGCAAGCTGGGCAAGCGCGACACCGGCGGCAAGCTGCCGGACGGGCGTACCCTGGTGCAGGTGTACCGCGATGCGCTGGCGAACGGCGATTTCGCCTTCGCGCTGATCCGCACCAAGCGCCCCAATGGCAATGAGACGCTGCCCAAGCTCAATGCGGTGATGCGGATCGCGGACTGGAACTGGACCATAGGCGCCGGCGTGTTCATGGACGATGTGGACCGGCAGTTCACCGGCCTGGCGCTCAAGCTGTCCGGCATCGGGCTGGCGGTGCTGGCGGTGGTGACGCTGCTGGCCTGGCGCGTCGCCGCCTCCATTTACCGGTTGATAGGCGGCGAGGCCGAGGCCGCCGCCGCCGCCGCGCGGGCGATGGCCGCCGGCGATCTGACCCAGCCACTGACCCAGGCGCCGCGCGAAGGCAGCTTGATGAGCGCCTTCGCCGCGATGCAGCGCAGCCTGCGGCAGTTGATTGAGCGGCTGCAGGACGGCTCCGTCCAACTGGAGAACTCGGTGGGCGGCCTGTCCAGCCGCATGCAGCAGATCCACGGCCAGGTCGAGCAATCGGCCGCGGCCACCGCCGGCGCCGCCGCCACCACCGCCGGCATGCTGGATGGGGTGGCCGAGGTGTCGCGCCGCAGCGCCGAGAGCGAATCGGATTCCGCCAACGCCTGCGAGCTGGCCGACGAGGGCGAGAATCTGGTGCGGCGCGCGGCGGAGGAGATCCAGGCGGTGTCCGGCCAGGTGGCGGCCGCCTCGGGCTGCATCGGCGAGCTGGCCGAGCGCTGCCGCGCGATCGACGTCACCGCCGCGGTGATCAAGGACATCGCCGATCAAACCAATCTGCTGGCGCTGAACGCGGCGATAGAGGCGGCGCGCGCAGGCGAGACCGGACGCGGCTTCGCGGTGGTGGCCG
>NZ_LDUI01000002.1:0-119045 GCF_001043555.1 Chromobacterium sp. LK1
GCGCCCGGGCGCAGTTTGATGATGTTGTCCACCACCACCTTGTCGCCGGCTTTCAGGCCGCTTTCCACCAGCACGTCCAGGCCCACATCCTGGGACACGGTGATGGGGCGCGGCTGCACCTTGTTGTCGGCGCCGACGACCCATACCATCTTGCCCTGCTGCGAGGTCAGCACCGCGCGCTGCGGCACGGCGATGGCGTTGCTGCGCTTGGCGCCTTGCAGGATCACGCGCACGAACTGGCCGGGCAGGATGCTGCCGTCCGGGTTGGCGAAGGTGGCGCGCGAACGGATGGTGCCGGTGCCAGCGTCCACCAGGCTGTCGGTGAAGTTGAGCCGGCCGCTCTTGTCGTAGGACGAGCCATCGGTCAGCTTCAGCTGCACATTGAAGTGGCCGTTGGCGGCCAGTTTCAACTGGCCGGAGTCCTGCATCTTGCGCAGATTCATCATGTCGCTGTCGGACATGCTGAAGTTGACGTAGATCGGGTCCAGCTGCGACACCTTGGTCAGCAGGCTGCCGTCGGCGGTGGTGGACACCAGGCTGCCCTCGGAGCGGGTTTCCTGGCTGGTCATGCCGGAAATCGGCGCGGTGACGCGCGCGTAGCCGAGGTTGATCTTGGCCTGTTGCACCTGGGCCTGGGCTGCGGCGACCGAGGCCTTGGCGGCTTCAAACGCGGCCAGGCTGTCGTCGCGGTCCTTCTGGCTGACCGCGTTTTCGCGGAACAGCGGAGTGATGCGGTCGTAGTCCTGCTTGGTGCGCGACAATTGCGCCTGCTGCACTTGCAGATTGCCCTGGGCCTGGTCCAGCGTGGCTTTCAGCGGTTCCGGATCGATCTGGAACAGCAGATCGCCCTGTTTCACCGGCTTGCCCTCGGTATAGGCGCGCTTGAGCAGAATGCCGCCCACACGGGCGCGCACTTCCACTTCACGCGAACCGGCGGCCTGGCCGACGAATTCGAAGGATACCGGCACATCGCTGGGCGCGATCTCGATCACGCCAACCGGCATCGGCGGCATGGCGCCGGCGTGTTGGTCGGGTTTCTTGCCGCAGGCCATCAAGCTGGCGGCCAGCGCGGTCAACAACAGCCAGTGCCCGCCTTTCTGGGCGAAGGTGTTTCCTTGCATCTTCATGGGATGTCCTCAGGAATGTGGATGTTAGATAGGAATTGTTATAAATAAAATGTACTGCATTTTTTCTTTGATAGTGGAATTCGATCACGAGTGAGTCGCGACATTTTACATACATGCGTGTACGTATGTAAAATGCTCGTAGCGACGCATTGTGATATGGTGCGGGCTTCCGACAGACCCTTTTAACAGCGATACGTTCAACATGGCACGCAAAACCAGGGAAGAAGCCGAACAAACGCGGTACTTGCTGCTGGATACGGCGGAGCAGCTTTTTAGCGAGAAGGGTGTCTCCAAAACGACACTGGCGGACATCGCCAGCGCGGCTGGACTGACGCGCGGCGCGGTGTATTGGCATTTCCAGAACAAGTTGGACTTGTACCGGGCGATGCTGGATAGGATGGGCGGGCAGTTTGATGACATCAGCGAGCAATTGTTGAAAACGGCACACTCAAGTCCGGCACTAGCCTTGTGGAACCACAGCCACCGGCTGCTGACCATGATAGGGGAAAACCAACAAGTCCGTCGTATTTTACTCATTCTGTTTATGCGGAGCGAGCATGTCGGCGAACTGGCCCCCATCCACGACGAGTGTGTCGCGCATATGCAAGAAACCCGCGAGCACCTGAGCACGGTGGTGCAGATGGCGGTGAACGCCGGGCAGACACTGCCGTATGTGCAGCCGGACACCGTGGCCGAAGTGCTGCAATCCATGCACCACGGCCTGATCAACCGCTGGTTGGCGGATGGCAGCCAGACCAATCTGGGCGAGAATGCCACACAACTGTTGCAATATGTCTACCGTGGAATTTTCTTGCCGGAAGTGATGGAGCAACTCTCCCCTCAAGCCTAGTGTCCGTTTGAGTTGGTTTTCTCGCTCGGCGCAGCGGTAAAACAAATATCAACAGACCTTTTCCAGCGCTATAATTGACCTTTTTTGTCAAACCATTAGCGCCGTTGGCGGCCCTGCCGCGCGGCGTTGTCGGTGTTAGCCCTCTCATGCCCCAGGCTATTGAAATTCAAGCGGTAAGCAAGCGCTATGGCCAGCTGCAGGCGCTGGATCAGGTCAGCTTCACCGTCGCCCCCGGCGAATTCTTCGCCCTGCTCGGCCCCAATGGCGCCGGCAAGACCACATTGATTTCCGCGATGGCCGGCTTGTCGCGGCCGGACAGCGGCAGCATCCGCATCATGGGCCACGACGTGGTCGGCGATTTCCGCGCCGCGCGCAAGGCGCTGGGCGTGGTGCCGCAGGAGCTGGTGTTCGATCCCTTCCTGTCGGTGCGCGAGACGCTGCGCTTTCAGTCCGGCTACTTCGGCCTGGCGCGCAACGACGACTGGATCGACGAACTGCTGTTCAAGCTGGGCCTGGCCGATAAGGCGCACAGCAATATGCGCGCGCTGTCCGGCGGCATGAAGCGCCGGGTGATGGTGGCGCAGGCGCTGGTGCACCGCCCGCCGGTCATCGTGCTGGATGAACCCACCGCCGGTGTCGACGTGGAACTGCGCCAGAGCTTGTGGGTGTTCGTGCAGGAACTGAACCGCGCCGGCCACACCATCGTGCTGACCACGCATTACCTGGAAGAAGCCGAGGCCTTGTGTTCGCGCATCGCGATGCTGAAAAAGGGTCGGCTGCTGGCGCTGGAGAGCAAGGACAAGCTGCTGGCGCACAGCGCGCGCCGCGAAGTGGCGCTGCTGCTGTCCGGCGAGCTGCCGGCGGCGCTGCAAACAATGAAACTACGCGACGAAGACCGCCGCGTGGTGTTGCAGCTGGAGCATCTGGGCCAGCTGGAAGCCGTGCTGGCCGCGCTGCGCGAAGCTGCGGTGGAAGTGCGCGAGCTCAATGTGGTGGAGACGGACTTGGAAAGCGTGTTCGTCAAGATGATGAATGGAGGGCCGCAGCCATGACCGGCTTCATGACCCTGTTCAAGAAAGAACTGGTGCGCTTCTGGAAAGTGGCGTTCCAAACCGTGGCCGCGCCGGTGCTGACCGCGCTGATGTACCAGCTGATCTTCGCCCATGTGCTGTCGCGCCATGTCGAGGCCTACCCGGGCATCAGCTACACCGCCTTCCTGATTCCAGGCCTGGCGATGATGTCGATGGCGCAGAACGCCTTCGCCAACAGCTCCAGCAGTCTGATTCAGTCCAAGATTACCGGCAACATCGTGTTCCTGCTGCTGCCGCCGCTGACCGCGCTGGAGTTCTTCGGCGCCTATCTGCTGGCCGCCATCGTGCGCGGCCTGGCCGTCGGCGCCGGCGTGCTGCTGATCACCGGCTGGTTCGGCCTGCCGCTGCCGGCCCAGCCGCTGTGGGCGCTGACCTTCGCCGTGCTCGGCTGCGGCGTGCTGGGCGCGCTGGGCATCCTGGCCGGCATCTGGGCGGAAAAATTCGATCAGCTGGCCGCTTTCCAGAACTTTCTGATCATGCCGCTGACTTTCCTGTCAGGCGTGTTCTATTCGATCAACAGCCTGCCGCCGTTCTGGTACGCCGCATCGCATCTGAATCCGGTGTTCTACATGATAGACGGCTTCCGCTACGGCTTCTTCGGCCAGGCCGATGTCAGCCCCTGGCTGTCGGCCGGCGTGGTGGGCGGCAGCTTCGCCGTGCTGGCGGGCCTGACGCTCTGGCTGATCAAATCTGGCTACAAACTGCGCCACTGAGCGCATCCACGGGATTTCTCATGATTACTCCGCAACAAGTCAAACAGTATATCGAGGCCGGCCTGGCCTGTACCCATCTGGAAGTGGAGGGCGACGGCCACCACTTCTACGCCACCATCGTGTCGGCGGCTTTCGAGGGCAAGCGCCTGATCGACCGCCACCGCCTGGTCAAGGAAGTGATCGCCACCCGCCTGGCCAGCAATGAAATTCACGCTCTGTCCATCGTCAAGGCCGCTACGCCCGACGAATGGCAAAAACTGCAAGGCTGATCCGTCATGGATAAATTGAAAATCATCGGCAACGGTCCGCTCAACGGCGAGATCCGCGTTTCCGGCGCCAAGAACGCCGCCCTGCCCATTCTGTGCGCCAGCCTGTTGACCGGCGACACCATGCGCTTCACCAATGTGCCGATGTTGCGCGATATCGCCACCACCCAGAAGCTGCTGCAAGGCATGGGCGTGCGGGTGATGACCGACAATGTGCACGAAATGGAAATCACCGCCGGTCACCTGGACAGCCTGGTGGCGCCGTACGATCTGGTGAAGACCATGCGCGCGTCCATCCTGGTGCTGGGCCCGACGCTGGCGCGCTTCGGCGAGGCCACGGTGTCCTTGCCGGGCGGCTGCGCCATCGGCAGCCGGCCGGTGGATCAGCACATCAAGGGCCTGGTGGCGATGGGCGCCGAGGTCAGCATCGAGCATGGCTATGTCAAGGCCAAGGCCCGCCGTCTGCGCGGCGCGCGCATCATCATGGACATGGTGACCGTGGGTGGCACCGAGAACCTGCTGATGGCGGCGACGCTGGCCGAGGGCACCACGGTGCTGGAAAACGCCGCGCGCGAGCCGGAAGTAACCGATCTGGCCAACTGCCTGGTGGCGATGGGCGCCAAGATCAGCGGCATCGGCACCGACCGCCTGGTGATCGAGGGCGTGGAGCGTCTGCACGGCGCCGATTACGCGGTGATGCCGGACCGCATCGAGGCCGGCACCTTCCTGGTGGCCGGCGCGATGACGCGCGGCCACATCGTGCTGCGCAACGCCGCGCCCAAGAGCATGGAGGCGGTGCTGGACAAGCTGGCTGAAACCGGCGCGGTGGTGGAGTGCGGCGACGACTGGATCTCGCTGGACATGAAGCGTCGCCCGCAGGCGGTTAACTTCCGCACCTTGCCGTATCCGGCTTTCCCCACCGATATGCAGGCTCAGCTGATGACGCTGAACTGCGTGGCCGAGGGTGCCGGCGTGGTGACGGAAACCATTTTCGAAAACCGCTTCATGCATGTGCCGGAATTGAACCGCATGGGAGCCAATATCGAGGTGGAAGGCAATACCGCCATCGTCAAGGGCGTGGAAAAGCTATCCGGCGCCACGGTGATGGCCACCGATCTGCGCGCGTCGGCCAGCCTGGTGATCGCCGGCCTGGTGGCCGAGGGCGAAACCATCGTCGACCGCATCTACCACCTGGATCGCGGCTATGAATACATCGAGAAGAAGCTGGGCGCGGTAGGCGCGCTGATCGAGCGCATCAGTTAAGCGCAAGCTTTGCACCGGTAATGAAAAACGCCACGGCTCAGGCCGTGGCGTTTTGTTTTGGCGCGCGGGATTTACGCTTTCTTGACGAACTCGGACTTCAGGCTCATCGCGCCGATGCCGTCGATCTTGCAATCGATGTCGTGATCGCCGTCGACCAGGCGGATATTCTTCACCTTGGTGCCCACTTTCACCACCAGGGAGGAGCCTTTGACTTTCAGGTCCTTGATCACGGTGACGCTGTCGCCGTCTTGCAGCACATTGCCGTTGGCGTCCTTGATCACGCGGGCTGCTTCCGCCGGCGCGGCTTGCTCGCTCCATTCGTGCGCGCATTCCGGGCAGACATACATCGCGCCATCCTGGTAGGTGTATTCGGATTTGCATTGCGGACAGGCTGGCAGATTGCTCATGGCGTTTCCTGTTTGAGAGGTAGATAGAAGAACGCTGCCGGCCTGTTGAGGCGCCGGCAGCGGAGAGAGCGGATTTACTGCGCGGCGGAGGCTGTGGTCTTGGCGACGGGGGCTGCTGCGACCGGCGCCGAGCTGTCCATCTTGCCGCCTGGGGAATCAAGCAGGTCGTCGAGGTTGAAACCGTCCGCCGGCTGGGTCGGATTAGGTAGGCCCAACTGCTGCGCGCGCAACTGCATATAGGCGTCGCGGGTATAGCTGTACGGATCCAGCGCCGCGGTGCTGAGCATCGCTTCCACGCCCAGGTAGCGGGCGCGGGTGTTCACGCCGTACAGGCCGTAGAAGCCCACCGCTTGCCAGGTGGTGTCGTAGAACATCTTTTCCGGGCCGGGGCCGGCCAGCGAGGCGGTCAGGCCGGCGCCGTCGCGCACGGTGGAGGGGCCGAAGAAGGGCAGCACCAGATAGTTGCTGTCATGCCAGCCCCAGGCGGCGAAGGTGTCGCCCAGCGTGGTCTTGTTGTTCTTCAGCCCGGCCTGGCTGGCGATGTCGATCAGGCCGAACAGGCCGAAGCCGGTGTTCATCGCCACCCGCATCACATCGTTCAGCGCTTTTTCCGGCTCGGCGCGCAAGGCGTTGGACAGCGCGCTGTAGACATCCTTGAGGTTGTCGAAGAAATTGCCTACGCCGGTGCGCACCGGTGATGGTGTGATGGCCTTGTAGCCCTCGGCCACCGGCTTGATCACGTAGCGGTCGGCGGTGTCGTTGACCTGGTACATCGCCCGGTTGTAGGGCTCGAAGCGGTCGTAAGGCACGCTGGGATTGCTGGCGCAGCCGGCCAGGGTCAGCGCCAGCGTCAAGCCGGCCAGCGCGGGTTTCAGGGGCGACATAAGTCCTCTCCGCATATCAATCCGCCGCCGTGGCGGACAGCAGCTCCGCCAGCGAGTACAGGTCCAGCAGGGCGCTGAGCCCGCTCGGCCAGTTTTCCAGAGCCAGCGGGTGGCCGGCCGCATCGGCGGCGCGGCGCGCGCCTAGCAACAGGGCCAGCGCGGCGGAGTCGGCGCTGGTGATGCCGGATAAATCCAGCCGCAGCGGCGCTTCACCGGCCAGCTTGGCCAGCGGCGCGGCGAGCGCGCCGCAGCTGTCCATATTCAGTTGGCCGCTGAGACGAGCGCGGCCAGGCGCGGTGTGTTCCAGCATCAGCCGTTGCCCTTGGCCGCCGGTGCGGCGGCTACCGGCGCCGCGTTTTTGTTCTGCAGCAGCTTGATCAGGCCGTCCACGCCGTTCTTGCGCACTTCCTCATTGAAGGAGTTGCGGTAGACGGTGACCAGGCTGGCGCCTTCCACGCTGACGTTATAGATTTTCCAGCCTTGCGCGCCCTTGTTCAGGGTGTAGTCCACCGCCACCGGGCTGGCGTTGCCCGGCAGCGTCACCGCGGTTTTCACCGTGGCGTCGCGGTCGCCGTTGCTCATCACCGGATTGGGCTTGACGTCGACCTGGGCGGTCTTGAAGCGGGTCATGGTGGCGGAATAGGTGCGCACCAGCAGGGTCTGGAACTGCTGGGTCAGTTGGGTGCGCTGCTCGGCGCTGGCCTGGCGCCAGCCCAGGCCCACGGCCAGCGCGGTCATGCGCTGGAAGTCGAACATCGGCACCGCCAGGGTTTCCGCCTGCTGGCGGATCTGCTTGGTGTTCTTGCCGTTGTCCTGCTTCAACACATCCAGAATCTGGCGGGAGGCGTCCTTGATCACATCGGTGGGGGCATCGCCGGCGGCATGGGCCACGGCGGACAGGCCGAACAGCAAACAGCAGAGTGCGAGTAGTTTTTTCATCGTTTTTCCAATCGGTAAGGCTGGCGGGGCGGGGTAGCGCCCGGAGCCAGCCGGTTTTCCAGTGGCGGGATGCCCCGTCAGCGCGCCTTATTTGTCGGCGCTTTTTTCGGTGAAGCCGGTCATGAATTTGCCGATCAATTGTTCCAGCACCATGGCCGAGGAGGTGATGGTGATGGTGCCGCCCGGGGCCAGATTGGTTTCCGAGCCGCCTTGCAGCATGCCGATATATTGTTCGCCCAGCAGGCCGGCGGTCAGGATGGACGCGCTGGCGTCGTCGCTGAGCTGATAGGCTTTATCTATGTTCAGAGTCACGCGGGCGCGATAAGTTTTCGGGTTGAGCCGGATGTCGGCCACGCGCCCGATCACCACGCCGGCCTCCTTGACCGGCGCCTTCACCTTCAGGCCGCCGACGTTGTCGAAGTCGGCATACAGCACGTAAGTCTGATTGGCGCTTTGCGGCACCAGGTTGGCGACCTTGAGCGACAGAAAGGTGACGGCGGCGATGCCCAGCGCCACAAAGATGCCTACCCACAAATCAATAGTAGAGCGTTTCATTCGGGTTTTTCCTAGAACATGAAGGCGGTCAGGATGAAATCCAGCGCCAGAATGACCAATGCGGAGGTGACCACGGTCCGGGTGGTGGCGGCGGAAATGCCGCTGGCCGTCGGAGTGGCGTCAAAGCCTTCGAACACGGCGATCAGGGTGACGGCGACGCCGAAGCACAGGCTCTTGATCAGGCCGTTGACCACGTCGAAGTGCAGGTCGACGTTGGCTTGCATCTGCGACCAGAAGGTGCCGACGTCCAGGCCTATCATCACCACGCCGACCAGATAGCCGCCGAAGATGCCGACCACGTTGAACAGCGCGGCCAGGATGGGCATGGAGATCACGCCGGCCCAGAAGCGCGGCGCCACCACGCGGGCGATGGGGTCCACCGCCATCACGCTCATCGCGTCCAGTTGCTCCGTGGTCTTCATCAGGCCGATTTCGGCGGTCATCGCGCTGCCGGCGCGGCTGGCGAATAGAAGCGCGGCCAGCACCGGGCCCAGCTCGCGCAACAGCGCCAGCGCCACCACCGCGCCCAGCGCGTCGGCGGAGCCGAACTTGGCCAGGGTGCTATAGCCTTGCAGGCCCAGCACCATGCCGACGAAGAGGCCGGACACCAGGATGATGATCAGCGACATCACGCCGGCGAAGTAGATCTCGCGTATGGTCAGCTGCGGCCGCAGCAGGCTCTGCGCGCTGCCGCGCAGGATGGCGACCAGGAAGCGGCAGGCGAAGCCCAGCCGCCAGACCGCGTTGATGGTGAGATGGCCGAGCTTGCGCAGCGGCGCGGTGATCAGATCAAGCATGGCTGTCTCCGCTGAGTCCCAGATCCGCGGCGAGCGAGCGCTCCGCCGGGTAGGCGTAGTGCACCGGGCCGTCGGCTTCGCCCCAGATGAACTGGTGCACCCAGGGCGAATCCGAATTGCGCACCTGATCCGGCGTGCCTTGGGCGACGATTTCGCCGCCGGCGACAAAGAGCACGTGGTCGACGATTTCCAGCGATTTGTGCACATCGTGGGTAACCATCACCGCGGTGGTGCCCAGCGCGTTGTTGAGTTTCTTGATCAGGTGGGCGATCACGCCCAGCGAGATCGGGTCCAGGCCGGTGAACGGTTCGTCGTACAGCATCAGCTGCGGGTCCAGCGCGATGGCGCGCGCCAGCGCCACGCGGCGCGCCATGCCGCCGGAGAGCTCGGCCGGCATCAGCTGCTGGGTGCCGCGCAGACCGACGGCTTCCAGTTTCATGGTCACCAGGTCGCGGACCATGCTGTCCGGCAGCTTGGTGTGCTCGCGGATGGGGAAGGCGACGTTGTCGAACACCGACAGATCAGTGAACAGCGCGCCGAACTGGAACAGCATGCCCATGCGGCGGCGGTGCTGATAAAGCTCGGCGGCGCTCATCTTGGCGATGTTCTTGCCGTCGACCAGCACTTCGCCGGATTGCGGGCGGTTCTGGCCGGAGATCAGGCGCAGCAGCGTGGTCTTGCCACTGCCGCTGCCGCCCATGACGGCGACCAGCTTGCCGCGCGGAATGGCGAGGCTGAGATTTTTCAGAATGGGCCGCTCGCCATAGGCGAAGCTGACGTTTCTGAACTCGATGAAATTGTCAGAAGACACAAAGTTTCCAGATTGCGTGCAAGAAGCCGCGGACGGCTTCGGTTGAAACGGCGGACCCGGAGCGGTGCGATGGCGGTCCGTTCAGGCAAAGCGGTTGTTGGCAGCGCTTGATTATCAGGCCGCTTGAGCCGGATGAGGCGCTGTTGGAAAGCGGCCGCTTTTTTTGCCGATTCTTTTCGAACTGGAGATTTTATAGATTTGTCGTGAAGTAGCCAAATTTCAGAGGTGGAAGCGATGCAAATATGCTGCATTGCAATGAGACCGGCGGACCCGCCGGTCTGCGGCAGAGGCGGACAGTTTCGGGAAAAACTGTCCGCCAGCGCCGGCAGGGCGGCGCCAGGCTCGCGTTTAGACGCCGCGCAGCAACTCGTTGATGCTGGTCTTGCTACGAGTCTGAGCGTCCACTTTCTTTACGATCACCGCGCAGTACAGGCTGTGGCTGCCGTCCTTGCTGGGCAGGTTGCCGGACACCACCACCGAACCCGGCGGCACGCGGCCGTAGCTGACCTCGTCGGTTTCGCGGTCGTAGATCTTGGTGGATTGGCCGATGTAGACGCCCATGGAGATCACCGAGCCTTCGCCGACGATCACGCCTTCGACGATTTCCGAACGCGCGCCGATGAAGCAGTTGTCCTCGATGATGGTGGGGTTGGCCTGCAACGGCTCCAGCACGCCGCCGATGCCGACGCCGCCGGACAGGTGCACGTTCTTGCCGATCTGGGCGCAGGAGCCGACGGTGGCCCAGGTGTCCACCATCGCGCCTTCGTCGACATAGGCGCCGATGTTGACGTAGGACGGCATCAGCACGGTGTTCTTGGCGATGAAGCTGCCCTTGCGCGCCACCGCGCCCGGCACCACGCGGAAACCGGCCTCCTGGAAGCGGGCCGGGTTCCAGTCGGCGAACTTGGTGTCGACCTTGTCGAAGTAGCGGTTGACGCCGTCGTCGGAGAGTTCATTGTCGCGGATGCGGAAGGACAGCAGCACCGCCTTCTTCACCCACTGGTTCACCACCCAGTCGGCGCCCTGTTTCTCCGCCACGCGAAGGCGGCCGGCGTCCAGCTCGGCGATCACCTGGCCGATGGCGGACTTCAGTTCGGCGGAAACGGTGGCGGGCGTGATCTCGGCGCGCTTCTCAAACGCTTCTTCGATCAGGGTCTGGATCGGATGCATGGTATTCAGTCCTTTGGCAATGTGGATGGAAGTCGTCATTCAATTCGCTTTCAAGCGGCCGCGCCGGAGGCGGGCCGTGTGGATTCAGGAGGTCTGGCGTTCGGCGAAGGCGACAATGCGCTCGACGCCGGCCACGCATTCTTCCAGCGTGGCCACCAGCGCGACGCGGACATAAGCGGCGCCGGGGTTGACGCCGTGGGCGTCGCGCGCCAGATAACTGCCGGGCAGCACGGTGACGTGTTCTTCGGCGAACAGCGCCTTGGCGAAGTCTACATCATTCCCGTTCGGCACCTTGGCCCACAGGTAGAAGCCGGCATCCGGGCGCCGCACTTCCAGGCCCATCGCCAGCCGCGGCGTGACCGCGTCGAACTTGGCGATGTATTGCGCCCGGTTGGACTCGACATGATCCTCGTCGTTCCAGGCCGCCACGCTGGCCGCCTGCACCGTCAGGCTCATCGCGCTGCCGTGGTAGGTGCGGTAGAGCAGGAATTTGGCCAAGAGCGCGGCGTCGCCGGCGACAAAGCCGGAACGCATGCCGGGCACATTGGAGCGCTTGGACAGGCTGGTGAACATCACCAGCCGCTCAAAGCCGCGGCCCAGCTTGCGCGCCGCCTCCAGCCCGCCCAGCGGCGGCCGGCCGAAGTGGATTTCGGAATAGCACTCGTCGCTGGCGATGACGAAGCCATAGCGGTCGGACAGCTGGAACAATGTTTCCCAATCGGCCAGCGACATCACCGCGCCGGTGGGATTGCCGGGGCTGCACACGATCACCAATTGGGTGCACTGCCACACCGCTTCAGGTACCTGGCTCCAGTCCGGCTGGAAGCGCTGTTCCGCCAGACAGTTGACATAATAGGGTTCCGCTCCGGCCAACAGTGCCGCGCCTTCGTAAATCTGGTAAAAAGGATTCGGGGATATCACGATAGGTGTTTGAGCGCCGCTGGCGTCTATCACCGTCTGCACAAAGGCAAACAAGGCTTCACGGCTGCCATTGACCGGCAGTATCTCGCTTTGCGCATCCAGATCCAGATCATAGCGTCGTCGCATCCATGCGGCGCAGGCCTGGCGCAGCGCCTCGCTGCCCAGTGTGGCCGGGTATTGCGACAAGCCGGCCAGATTGGCTATCAGCGCCTGCTCCACCAGTTCCGGCGTCGGGTGCTTGGGTTCGCCTATCGACAGATTGATGTGCGGCTTGTCCGCCGGCGGCGTCACGCCGGCGAGCAGCGCGCGCAGGCGCTGGAAGGGATAGGGCTGCAATTGGGCCAGGCGGGGGTTCACGGTGTCTCCAAAACGAGCGCAAACAAACAGAATATCTTAAGAACAAGCGATGACACCTGTAAAACAAAAATTTCTCGCCATCTGCGGCATTCTCACCACCGCATTGGTATGGGGGCTGATGTGGTATCCGTTCCGCAGCCTGAATCAGGGCGGCGTCAGCGTGGCGACCACCTCGCTGGTGGTCTATCTGGTGGCCATCGCGCTGGGGCTGATCACCTTCTTCGATGTCTACCGCCGCCAGTTCCGCTGGCAGCCGGTGCTGCTGTTGCTGGCCGCGGTGTTTGGCTGGTGCAACTACAGCTATACCTGGGCGGTGTCAGAGGGCCAGGTGGTGCGGGTGCTGCTGCTGTTCTACCTGTCGCCGCTGTGGACGGTGTTCCTGTCGCGGCTGATCCTGAAGGAGCGTTTGACCGGCAGCGGCTGGCTGGTGGTGGCGCTGTCGCTGCTCGGCAGCTTCATCTTCATCTACCGCCCAGGCTTGTTCGACGGAGAACTGCCGCTTAGCCACCGTTATGAGTGGCTGGCCTTGTCCGGCGGCATGGCTTTCGCATTGGGCAATGTGCTCAGCCGCAACGCCAGGGGCATTCCGGTGCCGGTCAAATCGGCGTCGATCTGGTTCGGCGTGGCGTCCATAGGCGCGATCAAGCTGGCGCTGGCCGGACAATTGGGCGGCATCCTGGAGATCCCGCCGCAAAGCTGGCTGGTGCTGGGTATTCTGGGCGTGACCCTGTTGTGCACCAGCGTGATATCGCAGCACGGCGTGTCCATTCTGCCGGCGACGCAGACGATGACGTTGATGCTGATGGAGTTGTTGTTCGCTGCGGCGTCGGCCTATCTATTGGCCGGAGAGGCGATGACGTCGCGTGAATGGCTGGGTGGCGCGCTGATCGCCAGCGCCAGCCTATTGTCGGGACGCATGAGCGCCAAGCCGGTGACGGCGCAATTGAAACAGGAGGCGGCATGATTACGATACGAGCGATGAAGGACAGCGATTTCGAACGCTTTTGGCCGGTGTTCCAAGCGGTGGTGGCGGCCAGGGAAACCTATGCCTTCGATCCGGAGCTGACACGGGAACAGGCTCGCGAGCTGTGGCTGCGGCTGCCGCTGCACACCCTGGTGGCGGAGGAGGACGGCGTGCTGCTGGGCTCGTATTTTCTCAAGCCCAATGCCGCCGGCCCGGGCGGCCATGTCTGCAATTGCGGCTATATGGTGGCCGAAGCGGCGCGCGGCAAGGGCGTGGCGCGGCTGATGTGCGAGCATTCGCAGCGCTTGGCGCTGGACAGCGGTTTCCTGGCGATGCAGTTCAACTCGGTGGTGGCCAGCAACGAGGTGGCTGTGGCCTTGTGGCGCAAGCTGGGCTACGAGCAGGTGGGACGGCTGCCGCGCGCTTACCGCCACGCGCGGCTGGGCTTGGTGGACTGCTTGGTGATGTACAAGTGGCTGGGGCCGGAGCCGGCCGACATGCCGGAGCCGGCGCCGTTGATCGGCCGCAAGAATATCGAGGCGGTGGTGTCGCGGCGCCGGGGTGCGTGAACCGCCTGCTCCTCAATAGTGCGGCGGAATCTCGTCGCGCAGGCTGAGGCCGGACGCGGCGTCGTCCGGCTGAGCCTGGCGGAATTGCTGGTAGAGCAGGCGCATTTGCTGCTGCAGCAATTCCATCTCTTTCTGCTGGCGCGCCACGGTGGCGTTCAGCGTGTCCAATAATTCGTCCTGGAAGGCGAGTTTCACTTCCATTTCGGCCAGGCGGGCATCGATTTGATCATCCATGCCGGCCATTCTACAACACCATCGCCGCAATCCAGCCGGCCGCCAGCACCGGCAAGTTGTAGTGCAGGAAGGTGGGCAGCACGGTGTCGCGGATATGGTCGTGCTGGCCGTCCACGTTCAGGCCCGAGGTCGGACCCAGCGTGGAGTCCGAGGCCGGCGAGCCGGCATCGCCCAGCGCGCCGGCGGTGCCGATGATGGCGACGGTGGCCAGCGGCGAGAAGCCCAGGTGCATGCACAGCGGCACGTAGATAGCGGTCAGGATGGGCACGGTGGAAAAGGACGAACCTATGCCCAAGGTCACCACCAGGCCCACCAGCAGCATGGCGAAGGCGGCCACGCCCTGATTGCCGGCGAACAGGCCGGCGCTGGCGCTGACCAGCGCGCCCACCTGGCCGGTGGCTTTCAGCACCTCGGCGAAGCCCTGGGCGGTGATCATGGTGAAGCCTATCATCGCCATCATCTTCATGCCCTCGTTGAACAAGCCGTCCGCATCCTTCCATTTCACCACGCCGACGGCGAGGAACAGCAGGAAGCCCGCCAGCGCGCCCATGATCATGGAGTCGGTATACAGCTGCACCGCGAAGGCCAGCGCGATGGCCAGCAGCGCGGTCGTGAGCGATTTGCGGCTGACCCGGGCATGGGTGCGTTCCACGTTTTCTATCTTGCCCAGCGCGTAGTGGCGCGGCTTGCGGTAGCTGACCAGCACCGCCCACAGCAGGCCGGCCACCATGCCCAGCGCCGGTATCGCCATCGCGTGCATCACATTGAGGCCGCGCACGTCCATGCCGGATTTGGCGATATTACCCAGCAGGATCTGTTTCAGGAAAATATCGCCGAAGCCGACCGGAAACACCATATAGGGCGTGACCAGGCCGAAGGTGATCACGCAGGCGACCAGGCGGCGGTCCAGATGCAGTCGCGCCATCACATAGAGCAGCGGCGGCACCAGCAGCGGAATGAAGGCGATATGGATGGGCACCAGGTTCTGGCTGGCGATGCTGACCACGGCCAGCAGCAGGATCAGCGCCCATTTCAGCCTGCCCTGGGCGCCGCCGCGTTCCAGCCGCTTGATCGCCAGGTCCGCCATCGCGTGCGGTAGGCCGGATTTGGCGATGGCCAGCGCGAAGGCGCCCAGCAGGGCGTAGGACAGAGCCACCGCGGCGCCACCGGTGATGCCGTTGTTGAACGCCTCCAGCGTGCGGGACAGGGACAGGCCGCCGCTAAGGCCGCCAACCAGGGCGCCGATCAACAGGCTGATGACGACGTGGGTGCGCAATAGCGCCAGCCCGAGCATGACCAGGACGGCCAGAAGAACTGCGTTCATTTGTATATACAGATCAAAGGGTTGGGCGAGTGTGCCGAGGGCGCGCAGCCTATCGGGTTTCGGTTTGGCTGTCGATGGTTTTGAGTTTTAGCTCGCCTCGGCGCTCGCCTTCGTCTGGCGGCGGAAGTGAGTCGATTTGTCTTTTCATTTCAGTATTTTATGTGGGCTGACGCCTGGCCTGGCCGCGATTGGGCGCGGTGTGGAATTTATATATTTGTTGGAAATAAAAAACTAATTTTATATATCTTTACTTGCGTGATGAGTCCGGCATAGAGTGGTTGCATGCCAAGGCGGCGAGCGGTGCCGCGCGAGAGGAGGTGGCTGATGAATGCCCTGCTGATAGGCGCGGACAGCCTGGGAAACATTCCGGCGGTTCTGCAAAGCTACAACATCCGGATTTCCCGCCACATCTGCGGGCGCAATGTCGCGCACCAGCGCAAGGCGCCGCTGCCGGGCAAGCCGGATCTGCTGATTCTGCTCACCGATTTCCTGGGACACAATGTGATGCGCAATTACCGCGACAGCGCCAATGCGCAAGGCATTCCCGTGGTGGCCTGCCGTCGTTCCGCCACCGCGGTGGAACTGCGCCTGCAACACGAGGGCTGGAGGAAGCTGTCATGATTTTTTCAGGCAATGAAAACTGGTTGAACGGCTTGGCGCGCGTCGAAGGCTCGGCGCTGCCGCAGGACGATGACACGGTGGCCGTGGAGTGGGTCCGGCTGGCACCGCAGAGCTTGCCGCCGGCGGCGGCGCAGGCCTCGCCGCCGGCTTGATCCGTCCGCGCGGTGTCTACTCGCGGTGGTAGGGGTGGTTGTTGAGGATGGAATAGGCGCGATAGATCTGTTCGGCCAGCATCACCCGCACCATGCCATGCGGCAGCGTCATCGCCGACAGCTGCAGCAGCACGTCGGCGCGCTGCTTCAATTCCGCCGCCAGGCCGTCGGCGCCGCCGATGATGAAGACCACGTCATCTCCGCCGGCCATCCATTCCTTCAGGCCTTCGGCCAGGCGCACCGAAGTCCAGTTCTTGCCGCGTTCGTCCATCACCACCAGTCGCGCGCGCGGCGGGATGGCGGCGAGCAGCCGCTCGTGCTCGGCGGCAATGCCTTTTTCGGCGGTGACGCCGCCGCCGCGCTTCTCCGGCTTGATTTCCTTCAGTTCCAGCGTGATGTCGCGGCCGAAGCGCTTGGCGTAATCGCCGTAGGCTTCGTCCACCCAGCGCGGCATCTTGGTGCCGACGGCGAGAATGGTGATTTTCATGAGTGTCAGGGCCAGTAAAAACACAAACGGGGACCAGGGTCCCCGTTGATTGCGGCTAGCGCTCGGTCTTGAGTCAGACCGCGGACCACGGGCGGCCGCCCGGCGGCAGGAAGCTGGGCTTCTGGCCGCCCCACAGCGCTTCGATGTCGTAGTAGTCGCGCACCGCCGGCAGCATCACGTGCACCACCACGTCGCCGGCATCCACCAGCACCCATTCGCCGCTCTCGTGGCCTTCGCTGCCGACGATGTCGACGCCGGCTTCCTTCAGCTTGACGTGCACGCTGTTGGCCAGCGCCTTGACTTGGCGGTTGGAGTCGCCGGTGGCGACGATCATGCGTTGGAACAACTGGGTCAGATTGCTGGTGTCCAGTTCAACGATGTCCTTGCCCTTGACGTCTTCCAGGGCCTCGATCGCCAGCTTGGCAATATCTTGCACTTCCATAATGTCCTTTTCCTGTGCGGCTGTCCGCGCCGACCGTGGCCGACGGCGAAGCTGTCGCGGAATGGCGGGCGGGGCCGGCGCGCGCGGCGCGTCCGGCAGGCCTGCCGTATTGCTTGCGTGAATGGTTGCCGGCCGCCTTGGGCGGCCTGGCGGAAAATGGCCGGACACGGCGGCTATATTGTCCGGTATAGCCGGTGTTGGCGGATATAGGCCAGCACCGCGGGGGGCAGCACGTCATCCACCGCGTCGCCGCGCGCCAGGCGCAGGCGGATGTCGGTGGCCGCGATGTCTACCGGCGGCAAGGCCAAGGGGCGGATTGTACCGGATGCGGTTCGATTTGAAAAATCAGAGACTTGCCGGGAGCGCCACAAGGGCTGTATCGGCGCCGGCAACGCCGCCGGGTCGAAGCCGGGGCGCAGCGCCACGGCCAGGTTGGCGAAATGCAACAGTTCGTCCCAGCGCTTCCAGGTGTGCAGCGTGGCCAGCGAGTCGCCGCCGATCAGAAACCACAGTTCGGCATCGGGGCCCGACTCGGCGCGCAGCTCCGCCAGGGTGTCTATGGTGTAGGCGGCGCCGGGGCGGCGCACTTCGCGAGCGTCCACCGCCAGTCGCGGGTAATCGTCCACCGCCAGCTCGGCCATGGCGAGGCGCTGCGCCGGCGTGGCGTGCGGGCCATGGCTGCGGTGATAGGGCCGGCCGGCCGGGACCAGCCTGACCTCGTCCAGCGCCAGTTCCGCGGCGAAGGCCGCGGCCATGCGCAGATGGGCGTTGTGGATGGGGTCGAAGGTGCCGCCGAACAGGCCCAGCCGCACCGGCTTACTCCTGCGCGTCGTCGTTCAGGTAGCCGTCGACGATGACTTCCAGCCGGCCGGTGGACGGGTGGATCACCATGCCGTGCACCGGCACGTCCTTGGGCATCAGCGGATGGTTGCGGATGGTGTGCACGGTGTGGCGCACGCTGTCGGACACGTTGTCGAAGCCCTTCAGCCAGCCGTCCAGGTCGATGCCGGCCGCGCGCAGCGTGGCGATGGTGTCTTCCGACACGCCGCGTTCCATCGCATGGTCCAGCACGCGCTGCGGATCGACCGCGCGCATGCCGCAGTCGCGGTGGGCGACCACGCAGATTTCGTCGGCGCGCAATTCGTACACCGCCATGATCAGGCTGCGCATCACCGAGCCCCAGGGGTGGGTGATCAGCGCGCCGGCGTTCTTGATCAGCTTGGCGTCGCCGTTCTTCAGGCCCATGGCCTTGGGCAGCAGTTCCACCAGGCGCGCGTCCATACAGGCCAGCACGGCCAGGCCTTTGCCTGGAAACTTGTCGGTCTTGAATTGCTCGTATTCGCGGTTTTCCACGAAGTGGCGATTGTGTTCAAGCAGAGCGCTTAATCTATCCATGATGGCAATCTCCTACAGAGAGTCGGTTCATGAGCGTTCTGGCGCGGTACAAAATGATCATGGACAGACTCTGACGATTGGTTTGGTCGCTTAGAGAAAATACTCGGTTGCGGGCGCATCCTACCACTGTTGTTCCGGCCGGTCTTGTATTTTCGCAAGCGTGGAATTGCCCTGCTTATGGCAGGGAATTGCAATGAACGTCAGACAATGGCGGCGAATGGGCGCTGGCTTGCCGCATCGAGCGGGCTACGTTCACCAACGCGACAGATGGTCCTCGGTCACGCCCAGCAAATCGCGCACCAAGTGAACGGCGCCGCTGTCCGGGTCGCGGATCTGGCCGTTGAAGCGGCCGATGGGCTGTACATAGCGGCTGGCGGCGATCAGCAGGTTCTTGTCCTCGCGGCGCGCGCCTTCCGGGGTGAAGTCCAGTTCCAGCAGGCCGTTGTCGCTCTGCATGCGCCAGCCTTGCAAAGGGTCCTCCGGCTGGTAGTCGAAGCTGACCGGTCCCAGCCGGATCAGCTTGCCATGCAACCAGGCGGCGTTCTCGGTGTCGCCCATATAGCCTTGTTGCAGATTGAAGCCCAGTTCCAGCGCGTGCGCGCTGGCCCAGCGCCAGCGGGTTTCCCGCGCCAGCAGGCCGTTGGAGTAGTCGAGCGCCGCCACCGCGCCGTCCAGCGAGTAGCGTTGGTCCTGGCAATCGGCGAAGCCGCTGATCCTGAGCCCGCCGCTCTTGTGAGTGGAGTGGGCCAGCCAGTTGGCCGGCGCGATCACCGCCAGCACCGGCGGCATCTCCGTCAATTGAATGTGCGCGGCCACTTTGAGCTGCGGCGCGTCCACCGCCAGTTCCAGGCGCTCGCCGTTGCGGCGGAAACTCAGCCGGCAGCGGCCGGCGTGGAAGGAGGCGTCGCCGAAGGCGCGGTCTTCCACCTGGGTGGACAGGCCGGGCAGGCCGTTGGCGCTGACGGCGGCGATGACCTCGCCACGCTTGCGATCGAACAGGTAGGCGAAGGCGGTGCCGGTCCAGCCCACATCGACGATGGCGACGCCGATGAAGAAGGCCGGATGGGCGATGGCCGCGTACTGCCAGCGCTTGTGGTGCAGTTTGCGCGTCAGGCGCTGGTAGGGAGTGGCTTTCAGCGCGCGCCAGTCCAGCCGGTCGATGATGCCCTGATACATGCCGAAGGCGGGAATGCCGCGTTCGTGCACCAGTTGCCTGGGAGCGGAGGGGAGGGCGGGCGATGCCGCGGCGCTGACGGGCCGGGCTGGAGCCGCAGCTTGAAATAGGTTCATGGCCTTGAGTCTACAACAGTTTTTCCGGTGGCGAGGGTGACTGATAGGCCATGTGGCGACATGGAAACACTGTGGCGATACGGTGACAGTTAGTTGATTTACATTATATTATAAAACATAATGTTCGCAGCGCCGCAGTCGCGGCGGGGGAATGAATATGGATTTGAATCTGCTGCGCGCCAATGCCGGCCGCGCCGCCTTGCTGCTGAAGGGCCTGGCCAACGAGGACCGGCTGCTGCTGCTGTGCCAGCTGGTGGATGGGGAAAAATCGGTGTCGGAACTGGAGCGCCTGACCGGCATTCACCAGCCAACGCTGTCCCAGCAACTGGGCGTGCTGCGCAATGAGGGCCTGGTGACAACGCGGCGCGATGGCAAGTGGGTGTATTACAGCGTGGCCAGCCAGGACGCGCTGGCGCTGCTGAACGCCTTGCACGCCTTGTTCTGCGCGGACGGTTCGGTGGGAGAGGCGCAATGATCTTGGACTGGCAGGCGTTCACGCCGTGGCAGGCGCTGTTGGGCGGCGCGCTGATCGGCTTGGCGGCGGCGTGGCTGGCCTTGTTGCATGGCCGCGTCGCCGGCATCAGCGGAATGGTGTCCGGCCTGCTGGAGCGGCGGACGGATTGGCGCGCCCGATTGGCCTTTGTGCTGGGCTTGATGGCGGCGCCGGTCTTGTGGCGGCTCGCGGTTGGCGGCTTGCCGGTCAGCCTGGTCGAGGCCGGCGGCGGCCGCTTGCTGCTTGCCGGCATTTTGGTGGGCGTCGGCACGCGTCTGGCGTCCGGTTGCACCAGCGGCCATGGCGTTTGCGGCTTGGCGCGGCTGTCGCCGCGTTCGCTGGCGGCGACGATGGCCTTCATGTGCGCCGGTTTCGTCACGGTGGCCATGTTTAGGCATTGGGGGGCGTGAGATGGCCGCGGAGTGGAAGCGTTTATCGTCGATGGCGGGCGCCGGACTGTTGTTCGGCCTGGGCCTGTTGTTGTCCGGCATGGCCAATCCGGCCAAGGTGCTGGCTTTTCTGGATCTGGGCGGCGCTTGGGACCCCAGCCTGGCGCTGGTGATGGTCGGCGCGATCGCCGCGGCCTGGCCGGCCTTCCGTCTGGCCGAGCGCCGCCCGCGCGGGCTCTTGGGCGAGCCGGCGCAGTGGCCGGCCAAGACGCCGCTGACGCGACGGCTGATAGGCGGCAGCCTGCTGTTCGGCACCGGCTGGGGCCTGGCCGGCATCTGCCCTGGGCCGGCCTTGCTGCTGGGGGGCATGCTGTCGCCCCAAGGCGGCTTGTTCCTGTTGGCGATGGCGGCCGGCATGGGGCTGGCCGGGCGCTTGGAACAGCGCGGGTGAAGCGCTGCTTACCGGCCTGGCTGAGCGGCTATCGGCGTGAATACTTGGCCGGCGATCTGAGCGCCGGCCTGGTGGTGACCTTGTTGCTGGCGCCGCAGGGTCTGGCTTACGCCTTGGTGGCCGGACTGCCGGCCGAGGCCGGTTTGTACGCCAGCATCGCCCCCTTGCTGATCTACGCGCTGGCGGGGCGCAGCCACGCGCAGTCGGTGGGGCCGATGGCGATGACCTCCTTATTGGTGGCGGCGACGCTGGCGCGGCTGGCCGAGCCGGGCTCCGGCGATTATCTGGCGCTGGCCATCGGCCTGGCGCTGATGTCGGGTCTGATGCTGGCGGTGCTGGGCCTGTTGCGCTTGGGTTTCATCGCCGATCTGCTGTCCGAGCCGGTGCTGGCTGCCTTCACCTCGGCGTCGGCCTTGCTGATCGTGCTGTCGCAATTGGGGCCCTTGCTGGGCGTGTCGTCCGGCGGCGCTGCACTGCCGCAACTGCTGTCCGGCCTGTGGCGGGCTGTCGATGACATCAACCGTGTCGCTCTGCCGTTCGGCGCATCGGCGCTGGCTTTATTGCTGTTGGCGCGCTGGCGCGGGGACGCCTGTTTGCGCCGCTGCGGCCTGACGGCTGCGGCGCGGCAGCTGTGGTTGCGGCTGGCGCCCTTGCTGGCGGTGCTGGTGGGCATGGCGCTGGTGGCAGGCCTGGATCTGAGCGCGGCGCTGCCGGTGGTGGGCGCGGTGCCGTCGGGTTTGCCGGCGCCGGCCTGGCCGGCTCTGAGCCTGGCGCAGTGGTCGCAGTTGGCCTTGCCGGCTTTTTTCATCGCCTTGGTCAATTATGTGCAGAGCCTGGCGGTGGTGCAGACGCTGGCGCAGCGGCGCGGCGAGGAGGTGGACCCGGACCGGGAGCTGTTGGCGCTGGGCCTGTGCAATATCGGCGCCGGCTTGTCCGGCGGTTTCCCGGTCACCGGCGGGCTGACCCGTTCCCTGGTCAATGCCGAGGCCGGCGCCCAGACTCAGCTGGCCTCGGTGATCGCCGCGCTGGGCCTGCTGCTGCTGGCCGGCTTTGCCGCCGCCTGGCTGGCCTTGCTGCCCTTGCCGGTGTTGGCGGCGATGATCATCGCCTCGGTGGCGGGCATGATACGTTTCGACAGCCTGCGCCTGGCCTGGCGCACTGACCGCGCCGACGCGGCGGCGTTCGCGCTGACCTTCGCGCTGGTGTTGTGGCTGGGGGTGGATTCCGGCATCGTCGCCGGCGTGCTGACCTCGCTGGCCGCCATGTTGTGGCGCAGCAGCCGGCCGCATATCGCTGAACTGGGGCGGCTGCCGGGCCGCCATCACTTCCGCAACCGCTTGCGCTTCCCGGTGGAGCATCTGCCCGGCGCGCTGTTTCTGCGCGTGGACGAAAGCCTGTTTTTCGGCAATGCCCGCCAGGTGCGCGGCGAGGTGCTGGCGCGGCTGGCCGCGCGGCCGGATGCGTCCAGATTGCTGCTGATCATGAGCGCGGTCAACCGTATCGATACCAGCGCCTTGCTGATGTTGGCGCGTCTGGACGCGGAACTGGCGGCGCGCGGCGTGACGCTGCATCTGGCCGAAATCAAGGGGCCGGTGGCGCAGCGGATGGAGGGCGGCGGCTTGCTGGCCGGTTTCAGCGGCCGCGTGCACTTGAGCGCGCAGGCGGCGTGGGAGGCGCTGGCCGCCTAGAGCCTGTTTACGATCCGCTGCACTGTGCCAGACGCCGCACGGTGAGTGCCCCATCGAAATGCTCAGATGCCATGTACGCATTCCGCTTTATCTGCGGTTGTCGCCTTGCCTCGCACTTGCGCGCGAGATTCTACGCCGGCCCTTGCCTCAATACTCTTTGACAGTTGATGTTGCGCCGCCTCATGCAACTTGTGGGCGAACCTGGCTATCATAGCCGGATGAGCAAACAGACCCTGCTGGCCGGCGTGCTGGCGCTGACCCTGCTGCACCCTCCCGTCTCTTATGCCGATCTGCCCGACCTGGGCGAGGTGTCCGACGCCTCGCTGACGCTGGCGGACGAGAACCGCATCGGCCGCCAGGCCTGGCGCGCGATGCTGGAGGCCGGCGACATCGTCGACGATCAGGAAGTCAACGACTACCTCAACGATATCGGCGGCCGGCTGTCCAGCGGCGTCAAGCTGCCCGGCGTCGGCTTCACCTATTTCTGCGTCAACGACAGCGGGATCAACGCCTTCGCGATGCCCGGCGGCTATATCGGCATCAATATCGGCCTGCTGCTGGCGACCCAGAGCGAGGGCGAGCTCGCCTCGGTGCTGGGGCATGAAACCGCCCACGTCGCGCAGCGCCACATCGCGCGGATGAAGGCGGCCAGCAGCGCCACCAGTCCCTTGCTATTGCTGGGCACCATCATCGCCGCCGCGCTGGCGGCCAAGGCCGGCAGCGGCCAGGGCGCGATGGGGGTGGTGTCCGCCGGCATGGGCTTGTCGATTTCCAATCAATTGGCGTTTTCACGCGATTTCGAGCGCGAGGCCGACCGTGTCGGCATGCAGTACATGAGCCAGGCCGGTTTCGATGTGCGCAGCATGCCGGCCTTCTTTCAGCGGCTGCAGCAGAACGAACGTTACAGCGACAACGCGGCGCTGGCTTTCCTGCGCACCCACCCGGTGACGGTGGAGCGGATCAGCGAGGCCGAGAACCGGGCGCTGGACTACCCGGTGAAGATGCGCGCCGACAGTAGCGACTATCTATTGGTGCGCGAGAAGCTGCGCGCCTCGGTGATGACGCCGGACGAAGGCTTGCGTTTTTACGAAGCCGCGCTCGATCGCGGCCTGTATCTGAACGAGGGCGCGCAATGGTATGGCCTGGCCCAGGTCAAGCTGCGCCAGCGCGATATCGCCGGCGCGCGCCAGGCCTTGGCCAAGGCGCGGAACAAGCTGCCGGATCATCCCATGCTGCATGGTCTGGAGGTGGCGATAGAACGCGAGCGCAAGGACTGGCCCGCCGCCCGCAAGGCGGTGCGCGCCGGGCTTGACCGTTTCCCGCGGAGCCAGTCGCTGCAGTTGCTGGACATCGATATCGCCATCGCCAGCGGCGACAATCAGGGCGCGCTGAGCCTGATCAAGAGCCGTTTGAGCCAGCGGCCGGATGATCCGGCGCTATACCGGCGCCAGGCCGGGCTGTACGTGGACCGCGACCCGTTGCGCTATCACGCGGCCCTGGGCAATGCCTTCTATTATGAACAGCGCTATCAGCCGGCGATGGAGCAGTTCCAGCTGGCCAGCAAGGCCAAGGGCGACGACTTCTATCTGCGCTCTTCAATCGAAGCGCGCATCCGCGAGCTGGACCGACGGGTGCGGGAAGAGAAGAAGAAGTAGGCGCGCAACTGAAACAAATGTTTCAATTTGCGACAGTAAATCGCAAAAAAACAACATGGTGCGGCGCAATAATCGATGTTTTCCACCCGGAAACAAGCGTTAGTACGCTTGACCTATTCCTTTGTGAAAGCGGGAAGACGTACACTTGCTCAAGATACGACGCTCTTTTCGAAAATGAACATTTTTATTTGCGATTGCGTTCGTTTATAATCTGAAGCTAATAAATAGGTTCGAATTCGAGCCGATTGCAATAACGCGGGGCCGCGCAGTGCTACATACGGCCCCCGATCCACCTTGCTGTGAGGACCAGAGATGGCTGCAACTTTCCCTGACGATATCGATCCGTTGGAAACCCAGGAATGGACTGAAGCGCTGGAGTCGGTGCTGGACGCCGAAGGCCCGGAGCGCGCGCATTACCTGCTGGAACAACTGGTTGAGCGCACCCGCCGCCGCGGCGCCCATCTGCCGTTTGACGCCACCACCGCATACCAGAACAGCATTCCGCTCGGCAAAGAAGCGAAGTCGCCGGGCAACCACGAGATGGAGCATCGCATCCGCTCGATCAATCGCTGGAACGCCGCCGCCTTGGTGCTGCGCGCCGGCAAGAAGGATCTGGAACTGGGCGGCCACATCGCCTCCTTCCAATCCTCCGCCACCCTGTACGACGTCGGTTTCAACCACTTCTGGCGCGCCCAGAACGATCAGCAGGACGGCGATCTGATCTACTTCCAAGGCCACATTTCCCCGGGCGTGTACGCGCGCGCCTTCATGGAAGGCCGCCTGTCCGCCGAACAGCTGGATAGCTTCCGCCAGGAAGTGGACGGCAACGGCCTGTCCTCCTACCCGCACCCGTGGCTGATGAAGGACTTCTGGCAGTTCCCGACCGTGTCGATGGGCCTCGGCCCCTTGATGGCCATTTATCAGGCCCGCTTCCTCAAGTACCTGGAAAGCCGCGGCCTGGCCAAGACCCATGGCCGCAAGGTGTGGTGCTTCTGCGGCGACGGCGAGATGGACGAGCCGGAATCGCTGGGCGCGATCTCCATGGCCGCCCGTGAAGGTCTCGACAACCTGATCTTCGTGATCAACTGCAACCTGCAGCGTCTGGACGGCCCGGTGCGCGGCAACGGCAAGATCATCCAGGAACTGGAAGGCGACTTCCGCGGTTCCGGCTGGAATGTGCTGAAAGTGATCTGGGGCTCGCGTTGGGACCCGCTGCTGGCGATGGACAGCAAGGGCCTGCTGAGAAAGCGCATGGACGAATGCGTGGACGGCGATTACCAGACCTTCAAATCCAAGGACGGCGCTTACGTTCGCGAACACTTCTTCGGCAAATACCCGGAGCTGCGCGAAATGGTCGCCAATATGTCCGACGACGAGATCTGGGCGCTGAACCGCGGCGGCCATGACCCGCACAAGGTGTACGCCGCCTATCACGAGGCGTCCAACAACGCCAACGGCCGTCCGACCGTGATCCTGGCCAAGACCATCAAGGGTTACGGCATGGGCGCGTCCGGCGAAGCCAAGAACATCGCGCACCAGGCCAAGAAAATGGACCTGGATTCGCTGCGCAACTTCCGCGACCGTTTCGGCATTCCGGTTTCCGATGAAGACCTGGCTAACGTGCCGTACTACCTGCCGGCCGAAGACAGTCCGGAAATGAAGTATATGCGCGAGCGCCGCACGGCGCTGGGCGGCTACCTGCCGGCGCGCAAGCCGGTGACCACCGCGCTGCAAGTGCCGGCGCTGTCCGTGTTCGACGCGCAGCTGCAAAGCTCGGGCGACCGCGAGTTCTCCACCACGATGGCCTTCGTCCGCATGCTGGGCACCATCATGAAGGACAAGAACATCGGCCAGCGCGTGGTGCCCATCGTGCCGGACGAGTCCCGCACCTTCGGCATGGAAGGCATGTTCCGCCAGTACGGCATCTGGTCCACCCAGGGTCAGAACTACGTGCCGCAGGATCATGACCAGCTGATGTTCTACAAGGAATCCAAGGACGGTCAGATTCTGCAGGAAGGCATCAACGAGCCGGGCGCGATGGCCGACTGGATCGCCGCGGCGACCAGCTACGCCAACAGCAGCCAGCCGATGATTCCGTTCTACATCTACTACTCGATGTTCGGCTTCCAGCGCATCGGCGACCTGGCCTGGGCCGCCGGCGACATGCGCGCCCGCGGCTTCCTGCTGGGCGGCACCGCCGGCCGCACCACGCTGAACGGCGAGGGCCTGCAGCACGAAGACGGCCACAGCCACATCCAGGCCGGCCTGATCCCGAACTGCATCAGCTACGACCCGACCTTCGCCTACGAACTGGCGGTGATCGTGCAAGACGGCCTGCGCCGCATGTACGCCGAGCAGGAAGACGTCTTCTACTACCTGACCCTGATGAACGAGAACTACGTTCACCCGGCGATGCCGGCGGGCGCGGAAGAGGGCATCCTGAAGGGCATGTACCTGCTGCAGGACGGCGGCGACGCCAAGGTCAAGGTGCAGCTGATGGGCTCCGGCACCATCCTGCGCGAAGTGATGGCCGCGGCCGACTTGCTGAAGGCTGATTTCGGCATAGCCGCCGACATCTGGAGCGTGACCTCCTTCAACCAGCTGCGTCGCGACGGCATGGAAGCCGAGCGCCACAACCTGCTGAACCCGACCGCCGAAGCGCGCGCCTCCTACGTGGCGCAGCAACTGTCCGGCCGTCAAGGTCCGGTGGTGGCCGCGACCGACTACATCCGCAACTACGCCGACCAGATCCGCGAATACGTTCCGGGCCGTTACGTGGTGCTGGGCACCGACGGCTTCGGCCGCTCCGACAGCCGCGCCAACCTGCGCTCCTTCTTCGAGGTGGATCGCTACCACGTGGCGCTGGCGGCGCTGTCCGCGCTGGCGCGCGACGGCAAGATCGAAGCGTCCAAGGTGGCCGAGGCGATCGCCAAGTACGGCATCAAGACCGACAAGCTGCCTAGCTGGAAAGTGTGATCGCAAAGCGGAAGCCCCGGTTCAGGCCGGGGCCTTCCGCCTTTGCATGGCAAGCGAATCTGTAGCGGATATCCGGCGGCAAGCCCCGACAGGGGCTTCCGCCTTACGAATGGAAAGCTCATGAGCAATCTGATCGAATTGAAAGTGCCCGACATCGGCGGTCACAGCAATGTAGACATCATCGAAGTATTCATCGTCCCGGGCCAGACCGTGTCCGTGGACGACTCCCTGATCACGCTGGAAACCGACAAGGCCACCATGGAAGTGCCGGCGGAAACCGCGGGCGTGATCAAGGAAGTCAAAGCCGTCGTCGGCGGCAAGATCTCCGAAGGCGACGTGATCGCCATCCTGGAAGTGGGCGCCGCCGCGTCCGCGCCGGCCCCAGCGGCCGCAGCCCCGGCTCCCGCCGCCGCCCCGGCCGCTGCTCCGGCTCCGGTGGCAGCCGCTCCCGCCGCCGCGCCGGCGGCTTCCGGCCGCAGCGAAATCCGCGTGCCGGACATCGGCGGCCATAACGGCGTCGACGTGATCGAAGTCACCGTCAAGGTCGGCGATGACATCGCCGTCGACGACAGCCTGATCACGCTGGAAACCGACAAGGCCACCATGGAAGTGCCGGCCTCCGCCGCCGGCCGCGTGGTGGAAGTCAAGGTGAAAGTGGGCGACAAGGTCAGCGAAGGCGATCTGATCGTGGTGGTGGAAGGCGCTGTCGCAGCCGCCGCCGCCCCGGCAGCCGCCGCGCCGGCTCCGGCAGCAGCCCCGGCCGCTCCGGCCCCGGTGGCCGCCGCGCCCGCCGCCGCCCCGGCTCCGGTCGTTGCCGCGTCCGCCGCCATCGACGAAGCCCCCTTCTCCAAGGCCCACGCCGGTCCGTCGGTGCGCCGTCTGGCGCGCGAACTGGGCGTGGACCTGGGCAAGGTCAAGGGCAATGGCCGCAAGGGCCGCATCACCGACGCCGACGTCAAAGCCTTCGTCAAGGGCGTGATGCAGAACCCGGCGGCGCTGGCCCCGGCCGCCGCGGCCTCCTCCGGCGGCGGTCTGGATCTGCTGCCGTGGCCGAAAGTCGATTTCGCCAAGTTCGGAGCTATCGAAACCAAGCCGCTGTCCCGCATCCAGAAGATTTCCGGCGCCAATCTGTCGCGCAACTGGGTGATGATCCCGCACGTCACGTTCAACGACGAGTGCGACATCACCGAGCTGGAAGACTTCCGCAAGACCGTGGGCAAGGAATGGGAAAAGTCCGGCCTGAAGATCAGCCCGCTGGCCTTCATCATCAAGGCCGCCGCCGAAGCGCTGAAAGCCTTCCCGAACTTCAACAGTTCGCTGGATGGCGATAACCTGGTGCTGAAGCAGTACTACCACATCGGTTTCGCCGCCGACACGCCTAACGGCCTGGTAGTGCCGGTGATCAAGGACGCCGACAAGAAGGGCCTGCGCCAGATCGCGCAGGAACTGACCGATCTGTCCAAGCTGGCGCGCGAAGGCAAGCTCAAGCCCACCGACATGCAGGGCGCGACCTTCACCATTTCCAGTCTGGGCGGCATTGGCGGCACCAGCTTCACGCCCATCGTCAACGCGCCGGAAGTGGCCATCCTCGGCGTCTGCAAATCGCAGATCAAGCCGGTGTGGAACGGCAAGGAATTCGCGCCGCGCCTGATGTGCCCGCTGTCGCTGTCCTTCGATCACCGCGTGATCGATGGCGCCGCCGCCGCGCGCTTCACCGTGCATTTGGGCAAGCTGCTGACTGACGTACGCCGTCTGATCCTGTAACGGCGGGGCGTTCCGCCCTTCTGTCGCAGGATGTAGGGGAAACGCCCGCGCGGCGGGCTTTCTCGCTACAGAATCAGCCCAGACTCGAGGCGGCCGGCTCCGCGCCGGCCGCTCAACATTGCGGATGGAAAACCATGAGCAATCTGATCGAATTGAAAGTCCCGGACATCGGCGGCCACGGCAACGTGGACGTGATCGAAGTCTTCGTCAAGCCGGGCGATGTGATCGCAAAAGAAGCCAGCCTGATCACGCTGGAAACCGACAAGGCCACGATGGAAGTGCCGGCGGAAGCCGCCGGCACCGTCAAGGAAGTGCGCGTCGCCGTGGGCAGCAAAGTGTCCGAAGGCGATCTGATCGTGGTGATTGAAGCCGCCGGCGCAGCCGCGGCTCCGGCTGAAGTGAAGCCGGTAGAAACCACCGGCGTCGCGTCCGCCACCACCCAGGCCGGCTTCGCGCCGCAAGCCGCTCCGGTCGCCGCCAGCCATGGCGGCGGCGCCGACATCGAGTGCGATGTGATGGTGCTGGGCGGCGGCCCCGGCGGTTATTCCGCCGCCTTCCGCGCGGCCGACCTGGGCCTGAAAGTGGTCATCGTCGAGCGTTACGCCACCCTGGGCGGTGTGTGCCTGAACGTGGGCTGCATCCCGTCCAAGGCGCTGCTGCACAATGCGGCGGTGATCGACGAAGTCAGCCACCTGGCCGCCAACGGCATCAAGTTCGGCAAGCCGGAAGTGGACATCGACATGCTGCGCGGCTACAAGGAAAAGGTCATCGCCAAGCTGACCGGCGGCCTGGGCGGCATGGCCAAGGCGCGCAAGGTGGACATCGTACGCGGCAATGGTCATTTCATCGATCCGCACCATATCGAAGTCTCGCTGACCACCGGCAAGGGCCGTGAAGAGAGCGGCGAGAAGAAGATCATCAAATTCAAGAACGCCATCATCGCCGCCGGTTCCCGCGTGGTGAAGCTGCCGTTCATTCCGGACGATCCGCGCGTGGTGGACTCCACCGGCGCGCTGGAACTGAAGGGCGTGGCCAATCGCATGCTGATCATCGGCGGCGGCATCATCGGCCTGGAAATGGGCACCGTCTACTCCACGCTGGGCGCGCGCCTGGACGTGGTGGAAATGATGGACGGCCTGATGCAGGGCGCGGACCGCGACCTGGTCAAAGTGTGGCAGAAGTGGAACGCCCACCGTTTCGACAACATCATGCTCAACACCAAGACCGTGGCCGTGGAGCCCAAGGACGACGGCGTGTGGGTGACTTTCGAGGGCGATCAAGCGCCGAAAGAGCCGCAGCGCTACGACCTGGTGCTGTACGCCACCGGCCGCGCGCCGAACGGCAAGCTGTTGGGCGCCGAGAACGCCGGCATCGCGGTGACCGACCGCGGCTTCATCCCGGTGGACAAGCAGCAGCGCACCAATGTGCCGCACATCTTCGCCATCGGCGACATCGTCGGCCAGCCTATGCTGGCGCACAAGGGCGTGCATGAAGGCCATGTGGCGGCGGAGAACTGCGCCGGCCAGAAGTCCTACTTCGACGCGCGCGTGATTCCGGGCGTGGCTTACACCGATCCGGAAGTGGCTTGGGTCGGCGTCACCGAGGACGAGGCCAAGAAGCAGGGCCTGAAGATCGAGAAGGGCGTGTTCCCGTGGGCCGCCTCCGGCCGCGCGATCGCCAACGGCCGCGACGAGGGCTTCACCAAGCTGATCTTCGACGCCGAAAGCCACCAGATCATCGGCGGCGGCATCGTCGGCCCGCATGCGGGCGACATGATAGGCGAAGTCTGCCTGGCCATCGAAATGGGTTGCGACGCCACCGACATCGGCAAGACCATCCACCCGCACCCGACCATGGGCGAGTCCATCGGCATGGCGGCGGAAGTGGCGCACGGCACTTGCACCGACTTGCCGCCGCAGCGCAAGAAGTAAGCGCGGCAGGGCAGGAAATAGGGCAGGCCTCCGGGTCTGCCCTTTTTTATGCGCATCGTTTTAAATGATGGGCGGCAAAACTATTAGCTATCCCGCTGGTCTCACCGCCTTGCGCCTGATGGCGCGCGTGGGTGGTCGGGTATGAGAAAAATGGATGGCTGCCGCTTGCGGATATGAATTATAATTGAATGTAAATTAAGCTTTTGGTTTAAGAACGCCCGGATTGGGCTGTGCGATTTTGAAGCCGCCCAGCCGCTTCTCGCCAGCCGCCGCAAGTTTCGTTACCATGGCCTCGACACCAAACGAATCGGACCATGCCAAGCTCCCGCCTGCTTATTTCATTGATCTTATTGCTGATGGCGACGTCCGCCTGGGCCAAGCTCGACTACAGCGTGCGCATAGACGCGCCTTCCGGCCTGTCCGGCTTGCTGCAAGACAATCTGGAATTGGTCACCAGCCGTCTGGAAGAAGAAATGGACGAGACGCTGTTGACCGAATTGCTGCGCAGCACGCCGGAGGACGCGCGCAAGCTGCTGGAGACCGAGGGCTATTTCGACGCGCGCGTCAATGTGCGCGAAGAGAGCGCCCGGCGCTACGTGGTCGAGGTCAAGCCCGGCGAGCCGGCCTTGATCGAGGATGTCACCATCCGCCTGAACGGGCCTATCCGCGCCGAGGGCGATTTCCAGCAGCGCTACGCGGCGGTGCTGGAGGCTTGGTCGCTGCCCATGGGCGCGCCTTATCGCCAGTCCGATTGGGATAGCAGCAAGCGCGCGGTGATGCGCTTGATCACCGCCGATCGCTTCCCCAAGGCGCATATCAGCAAAAGTCAGGCCGCCATCGATCCGGCCACTCGCCGCGCGACGCTGGAGGTGGAGATCGACAGCGGCCCGCTGGTCCGTTTCGGCGACATCCACGTCAAGGGCATGAAGCGCTATCCGGAGAAAATCGCCACCGGCCTGGCCGATTTCTCCGCCGGCTCGCCTTATCAGTTGAAGAAGATTTTCGACTACCAGTCGGCGCTGGAGCAGGCGCCGCACTTCTCTAACGTGGTGGTCAGCGCCGACCTGGCGCAGATTGATCCGGACACCCTGCAGGTGCCGGTGGAGGTGGACGTCACCGAAATGCCGCGCCAGAAGCTGGAACTGGGTCTGATCTACGACTCCGGCGACGGCCCCGGCGTGCGCGTAGGCTACGACCACTACAATATCTTCCGCCGCGGCTATACCGGTTCGCTGGTGACCAGCTGGAAGAAAAACCAGCAATCGCTGTCGCTGGGCCTGGGTTTTCCGCGCCAGTCCGACGGCTATTCCCATTCCATCACCAGCGCCTTCAAGACCGACGACATCCAGGGCCTGAAAACCCGCAGCAGCGATGTCGGCGGCTGGCGCACCCGTACTCGCGGCAATATCGAGGCGCGCCTGGGCCTGCAATACCTGCTGGAAAGCGAGGAGGCCGGCGGCGTGTCGAATAAGGACACCCGCGCCTTGCAGCTGGTCTACGGCTGGACCCAGCGCGCGGTGGACGACCTGATGCGGCCGCGCTCCGGCGTGCTGCTGGACTTCCAGCTTTCCGGCACCGTCGGCAGCGCCTTGTCCTCCACTTCCTATGTGCGCGGCTACGCCCGCACCGTCGGCTACTGGTCTCCCTTCCCCAAGTACGGCACCTTCGTCGGCCGGCTGGAACTGGGCCAGGTATGGGCCAGCGATCAGGACGCGGTGCCGTCCTCCATCCTGTTCCGCGCCGGCGGCGCCAACAGCGTGCGCGGCTATGATTACCAAAGCCTGGGCCTGGCCGGCCCCAATGGCTCGGTGCTGGGCGGCCGCGTGGTGGCCACCGGCAGCCTGGAATATCAAATCCCGATCAAGCCGGACTGGTATCTGGCGCTGTTCACCGACGCCGGCAACGCCAGCCAGAGCTGGAAGGGCTTCCAGGTGGAGCGCGCCAACGGCGTCGGCCTGCGCTGGATGAGCCCGGTGGCGCCGCTGTCCTTCGACTTCGCCAAGGCCGAGCGCGACGGCAAGATACGCTGGAACCTCAGCCTGGGCCTGGCCTTCTGATTCGAATGCATTCATGAGCGCAACCGACACTCCCCAAACTCCCGACACCGCGCCGCCGCCGCCGGCCGCGCCCAAGCGTCGCCGCTGGCGCTGGCTGCTGTGGCTGCCCCTGTTGTTGATCGCGCTGTTGCTGGCCGCCAGCGCCTGGCTGACCGCCAGCCGCGCCGGCTTCGCCTGGCTGATGCAGTCGCTGGGCGGCCTCAGCGGCAACGCCGTCAGCGTCAAGCAGGCCGAAGGCACGCTGTGGGACGGCTTCAAGCTGAGCGATGTGCGCGTGCGCAGCGCCGGCAGCGATGTCGACATCGAGTCCGTGCAACTGGACTGGAACCCAAGCGCGCTGTGGCAGCGCCAGCTGTGGCTGCGGCAGCTGGCGGTGGGGCACGTCAAGGTGGCGGTCAAGCCGACGCCGGCCACGCCGCCCGGCGGCGCGCCGGAATCGCTGGCCTTGCCCCTGTCCATCCGCCTGGACAAGCTCAGCGTCGCCAGCCTGACGCTGGAGCCGGCCAAGCTGCGGCTGTACGGCCTGGAGGCCGGTTATGTCTACGACGGCCGGCGCCACGATCTCAAGCTCAAGCGCCTGGGCTCGCCCTGGGGCGAGGCCGAGGCCGCGCTGCAATTGGCCGACGCCAAGCCCTTCGCGCTGCAAGGCAAGCTCAGCGCCGGCGGTGAATTGGACAAGATTCCCTACCAGGCCAAGCTGGCGCTGGGCGGCAGCCTGTTGCAGCTGAGCTTTGACGGCGAGCTGGCCGGCAAGGGCCTGGTGGCCGACGTCAAGGGCGATCTACTGCCCTTCGCCAGCAATCCCTTTAACAGCTTTACCCGGCTGGATGCGCGCATGGCCGGCATCAATCCGCAGGCCATCCTGCCGGAATGGCCGCGCGCCAAGCTCAGCCTGGCGGTGTTCGCCGAGCCGGACGCCGGCCAGCGCGTCAAGGGCGGCCTGACCCTGCTCAACGAGCAGGCAGGTCCCTTGTCCGAGCAAAAGCTGCCGCTGTCCTTGCTGGCCGGCGAATTCCGCGCCGACGACAAGGCGCTGGAGCTGTTCAACACCCATGCGCGGATCGCCGACGGCGAAATCGGCCTGGCCGGCCAGGTGCGGCCGGACCAGCTCAAGCTGGCGCTGGACATTTCCAAGCTGGGGCTGCGGCAATTGCACGCCAGCGCGCCGGATGATCGCCTGGACGGCCGGGTGACGCTGGAAGGCCCGCTCGCTGGTCCGAACATCATCGCCCAGCTCAAGGGCAAGACCTTGCAGGCCAAGGCCGATGTCGGTTTCGCGCCGGCGCCGCATGCGGCGCTGCTGATCCGGCAAGCGGAATTGACCGCCGGCGTTGGCACCCTGACGCTGGCCGGCCAGCTGGGCCTGGATGGCAAGCAGCTATTCGATTTCAGCGGCAAGCTCAACCGCGCCGATCCGTCCAAGCTCAAGCCCGGCCTGCCCAGCGGCGATCTCAACGCCAGCTTGCAGGCCAAGGGCCAACTGGCCAGCCCGCTGAGCGTGGCGGCCAAGCTGCAATTCGCGCCCAGCAAGCTATCCGGCGCGCCGCTCAGCGGCGGCGCCGATGTGCTGCTGCAAGGCGAGCGGCTGAAGTCGCTCAGCGCCGATCTGAGGCTGGCGCAGAACCGGCTGCAGGCCAATGGTGCTTACGGCGCCATCGGCGACAAGCTCAAGCTCTTGATCGACGCGCCCAATCTCGGCCTGATCGGTCCCGGCTTCTCCGGCGTGATCAAGGGTCAGGGCGAGCTGGCCGGCACGCCCAAGGCGCCGCTGATCAGCGCCAATCTGCAGGCGGACCGGCTCAAGCTGCCGGGCAATATCGCGCTGCAAAGCCTGCAGTTCAGCGGCAACGTCAAGGCCGACCAGAACAGCCCGTTCCAGCTCAAGCTGGACGTGGCTGCGCTGCAGGCCGGCGGTTTCCGCGCCGAGCAGCTGCGCGCCAGCGCCAGCGGCACCCGCGCGCGCCACGGCTTGCAGCTGGACGGCCGTTTCCGCCTGGCCGACCACCCGTATGCGCTGCAACTGGCGGCCAGCGGCGGCCTGCGCGGCGAGGCCGGCCCCTGGGCCGGCACCCTGAGCAAGCTGGAATTGAACGGCCGGCCCGGCCTCAGCCTGCTGGCGCCGGTGGCGCTGGAACTGGGCGAACAGATCAAGGTGGGCAATGCCCGATTGGCGGCGCTGGGCGGCAGCATCACCCTGGCCGAACTCAATCGCGGCGCCAACGGCGCGCTCAGCACCCGCGGCTCGGCGCGCGGCCTGCGGCTGGCGGAGCTGGGTCCCTTGCTCAGCCTGCCGCTGAAGCAGGACCTGAGTTTCGATTCCGACTGGAACCTGAACCTGGCGGCCAATGCCAAGGGCCAGTTCGTGCTGCGCCGCGCCGGCGGCGATGTGCAACTGCCGGGCGACAAGGGCAAGGGCGTGGCGCTGGGGTTGAAGACCGCGGTCGCCACCCTGACGCTGGACGGCGGGCGCGCGCTGTTCGACCTGAATCTGGACAGCCGTTACGCCCAGTTGCAGGGCAAGGGCTCGATACCGTGGAACGGCGGCGCCATCGACGCCAAGTCCCCGCTCAACGCCACGGTCAGCGCCAGCGTACCCTCGCTGGCGACGCTGGCCAGCTTCGCCGGCCCCTCGCTGGAACTGGGCGGCCAGATCGGCGCCAATATGGCGCTGACCGGCGCGCTGAGCCAGCCTATGGCACAGGGGACGATACGCGGGGACAAGCTCTTGCTGGCCGACCGCCGCACCGGTATCCGCCTGGGCGACGGCAGCCTGCAGGCGCGGCTGGACGGCCGCAAGCTGGTGCTGGAGCGCTTGCGTTTCGCCGGCGGCGAAGGCGAGGTGGCGGCCAGCGGCGCGCTGGATCTCAGCGGCGATACCCCGGACGCGCGCGTGGCGGTGGAGTTGCGCAAGTTCGGCGTGTTCGACCGGCCCAACCGCCGCCTGGTGGTGTCCGGCCGCACCGAGTTGGCGATGGTGGCCGGAAAATTGTCGCTGACCGGCCATATCCGCGCCGACCAGGGCCGCATCGGCCTGCCCAAGTTCGGCGCGCCCAGCCTGGGCGACGATGTGCTGGTCAAGGGCCGGCCGGAGCCGGAGCCGTCGGCCTTCGCCAGCATGCCGCTGACGGTGGCGCTGGATCTGGACCTGGGCGACCGCTTCCGCTTCTCCGGCCAGGGCCTGAACGTGGACCTGACCGGTTCGGTGCGCGTCAGCGCCAATCCCGGCGAAGCGCCCGGCGCCAAGGGCCAGGTGCGCGTGGTCAAGGGCCGCTACAAGGCCTATGGCCAGGACCTGGACATCGAGTATGGCGCCATCACCTTCAATGGCCCCTTGGACAATCCCTTGCTGAATGTGCGCGCCAAGCGCCGGCTGTCGCCGGTGGGCGCCGGGGTGGAAGTCAGCGGCTCGGTATCCATGCCCAAGGTGCGGCTGGTCGCCGACGAGCCGATGTCGGAGAAGGACAAGCTGGCCTGGCTGGTGCTGGGCCGGGCGGCGAGCGGCGATCGCGACGACAACGATCTGGCGGCGTCCGCCGGCATGATGCTGGCCGGTTCGCTGAATGATCAGATCGGCCTGTTCGACGACCTGGGCGTGTCCAGCCGCAAGGAAAAGACGCTGGCCAACGGCACGGTGAGCCCGGCGGAACAGGTGGTGACGGTGGGCCGTCAACTGACCCGCGAGCTCTATCTGGGCTATGAGTACGGCGTGACCAGCGCCAATCAGGCGGTGAAGATGGTGTACCAGCTGAGCAAGGGCTGGTCGGTGGTGATGCGGGCCGGCACCGACGCCTCGGTGGAGTCGCGTTACACCCTGCGTTTCGATTGAGCGCGCCGCGGCGGGCTTTAAAACCGCAGCGTCAGCATCCGCGCCAAGGCCCGGTCCTCCGGCCGAGCCGAGCGCATGCGTTGGCGCAGCGTCTGCTGCAGACAGGCGATGAAACAGCTGGCGGCATAGCCATGAACGCGTCCCTGGCGGCCGATCACCCCTATGGTGATGTCCTCTAGCCGTTCCCGCAGCGGCAAGGCCTGCGCCTTGCCGGCGAAGTCCGGACACAATAGCAGCGGCTCCGGGCCGTAGCTGAGCATGCCGGCCTGCACCAGGCCGGCCAGCAGCGCGACCGACTGTGCGCAGACCAGCCGTTCCGGCGCGATGCTCAGGCTATGGCGGGTGAACAGCGCATTCAGCACCTGGCGATAACTGGCCGGGCTGTAATTGACCACCCAATCCTGTTCCAGCAACTCGGCCAAGGACTGCGCGCGCAACGCCGGGTGGCCGTGGCGGGCGATGACCTGGCAGGCGTGGCTGAATAGCGGCTGCCAGAGAAACTCCTGATTGGACAGGTCGCCGGGCAATGGGCCGATCGCGCAGTCCATCTGGCCGTCGCGCAGCCGTGGCAGCGCCACCGCCTGCAGGGCTTCGAACAGCTCCAGCCGTATCGACGGCAGCCGTTGGCGGAATTGCAACACCACTTCCGGCAGCAGGGTGCGCGCCAGCCAGGGTGTGACGCCTATGCATAGCCTGGCGTCGTGCCGGCCGCGCAGTGCGTCCATCTCATCGCGAGCGCGCTCGATCTGCGTCGAGATCTGGCGCGCATGGGTCAGCAGCGCCTGACCGGGTTCGGTCAGCCGCGCGCCGCTGGCGTGACGTTGCAGCAAGGGCAGCTGTTGGTCTGCCTCCAGTTCGCGCAAGGCCTTGCTGACGGCGGCCTGGGACAGGCCCAGCATGCGCGCGGCGGCGCGGATGCCGCCGCCGTCGGCCAGCGCGATCAGCGCTTGTAATTGTTGCAGCTTCATCTCTCCTCCCTGTCGACAACCAAAAGTGTTCTCGATCACTTTTTCACATCTATTCACCTATTAAGTATTGCGTCTAGTCTTGTCCGTCGTCGCTGTCGCGGCATCGCCTTGGTTTTCGGTCGCCGCGACAGTGTGCGGCAAGCCGTAAATACCTACCAAGGAGACCACGCCATGAACGACCGCGTCCTGCCCGGCATTCGCGACATCGCCCCGGCGATGATAGCGCTGCGCCACGATATCCACGCCCATCCCGAGCTGGGCTTCGAAGAGGTGGAAACCCGCCGCCGTGTGATCCATTGCCTGCGCGATTGCGGCTACGAGATCCATGAAGGACTGGGACTGACTGGCGTGGTCGGCACCCTGCGTCGCGGTGAGGGGCTAACGATAGGCCTGCGCGCCGACATGGACGCGCTGCCGATACACGAGGCCACCGGCCTGCCCTGGGCCAGCCGCGTGGATGGAAAAATGCACGCCTGCGGCCACGATGGCCATACCGCGATGCTGCTGGCGGCGGCCTGCGAGCTGGCGCGGCGCGAATCCTGGCGCGGCACGGTGCATCTGATATTCCAGCCGGCGGAGGAGGGCCATGGCGGCTCCGGCGCCAAGCGCATGCTGGACGACGGCCTGTTCCGGCTGTTTCCCTGCGACGCCATCTTCGCGATGCACAATATGCCGGGTTTTCCGGCTGGCCAGCTGGGCTTTCGTCCCGGCCCCTTCATGGCTTCCACCGATACCGCGCTGATCCGCATCCAGGCCACCGGCGGCCATGGCGCGGTGCCGCACAAGGCGGTGGACCCGGTGGTGGTGGCCGCGTCGCTGGTGATGGCGCTGCAAAGCGTGGTGGCGCGCAATGTGTCGCCGCTGGACATGGCGGTGGTGACGGTGGGGGCCATCCTGGCCGGGGAGGCACCGAACGTGATTCCGCACAGCGCCGAAATGCGCTTGAGCATCCGCGCCTTGAATCCCGAGGTGCGCGCGCTGCTGCGCCGGCGCATCGAGACGCTGGCCGAGGCTCAGGCCGCCGGTTTCGGCGCGCGGGCGGAAGTGGATTACCAGCTTGGCTACCCGGTGCTGGTCAACGATGCGGCCGCCACCGCGCTGGCGCGGCAGGTGGCGCTGGACTGGCTGGGCGAGGATGGGCTGGTGGCGGAGATGCCGCCGCTGACCGGCAGCGAGGATTTTTCCTTCTGGCTGGAGCAGGTGCCGGGCTGCTACCTGATCATAGGCAATGGCGACGGCGAGGGCGGTTGCATGGTGCACAACCCCGGCTATGACTTCAACGACCAGATCCTGCCCTTGGGCGCCAGCTATTGGGTCCGGCTGGTGGAGCATTATCTGGGCGCAGCGGAGGGCGGGCAATGACGGCGGCCGAAGCGACGCTGGCCGCGCGTCCGGCCGCGCCCAGCCGCCGCGCGATCACCGCCATCACCGTGGGCAATGCGCTGGAGTTCTACGACTTCATCGTCTACAGCGCACTGGCCACCTTGATGGGGCGCTTGTTCTTCCCGTTCAGCGACGAGCCGTTGCTGCAGCTGATGCTGTCCTTCGCGGTGTTCGGCACCGGCTTCGTCAGCCGGCCGATAGGCGGCATCGTCATCGGTCTGTACGCGGACCGCAAGGGCCGCAAGCCGGCGCTGCGGCTGAGCCTGTGGCTGATGGCGATAGGCTCGCTGCTGTTCGTGGTGGCGCCGACCTATGCCCAGGCCGGCTTGCTCGGGCCGGCGCTGGTGGTGCTGGGGCGGCTGGTGCAGGGTTTCGCCGTCGGCGGCCAGGTGGGCGCGGCCACCTCGATGCTGATGGAGTACGCCGACGACAAGTCGCGCGGGTACTACTGCAGCTGGCAGTTGTTCAGCCAGGGGCTGGGGACGCTGGCCGGCACCCTGGTGGTGAGCGTGTTGAGCGGACTGCTGCCGGCGGCGGCGATGGACACCTGGGGCTGGCGGCTGGTGTTCGCCATCGGGGTGCTGGCGATTCCGGTGGGCGAGTATATCCGCAGCCAGCTGGACGAAACCGCCGCCATCGCGGTGGCGCCGCAGGCGGCGGCGACGACCGAGCCGGCCGGCGCCTTGCTGCGCCAGCACTGGCGGCAACTGCTGGCCGGGGTGTTGCTGACCATAGGCGGCACCGCGCCCACCTTCATCGTTGGCCACTACCTGGCCAACCACGCGGTGACGGTGCTGGGCATGCCGCTGGCGGTGGCGATCTGGGCGGCGTCGACCGCGGCCTTGCTGCAGGTGCTGTTGTCGGTGGCGGCCGGACGCTGGAGCGACCGCATTGGCCGGCGCCCATCCATCCTGTGGCCGAGGCTGGTCCTGCTGCTGCTGATCTACCCCGGTTTCATGCTGGTCAACGCCGTGCCCAGCTGGCCGGTGCTGCTCTTGGTGGTGGCGCTGCTGACGGTGCCGCTGGTGCTGACCGCGGTGCCCAGCATCGCCTTGCTGCCGGAGTTGTTTCCACGCCGCATCCGCGCCAGCGGCATGTCCATCGTCTATTGCGTGGGCGTGATGATTTTCGGCGGTTTCGCCCAGTTCTTCGCCGCCGGCCTGATCAAGCTGACCGGCAACCCCAATGCGCCGGCGCTGTACGCGGTGCTGTGCATGCTGGTGTCGCTGATAGGCCTGAAGATGGTGCCGGAGACGGCGAACCGGCCGCTGGATTGAGCTTGGGCTGCTGGCCCGGCGTGAGGCCGGGCCGGCGTCACACCGACAGCCGCTGGCGCAGCGTGTCCATGCGCTGCTCCATCGCTTCCGCCGACAGCGGCGCGCCCAGCAGATAGCCCTGCATCGCCGAGCAGCCGAGCTTGCCCAGATAGGCCTGTTGCTGCGGATGCTCGACGCCCTCGGCCAGGGTGTCCATGCCCAGCGCGTTGGCCAGGTGCACGATGGCGGAGACGATGGCGGCGTTTTCCTCATCCTGCGGCAGGTCGATGATGAAGGAGCGGTCTATCTTGATGGTGTCCGGCGCGAAGCGCTTCAGATAGGCCAGGCTGGAATAGCCGGTGCCGAAGTCGTCTATCGACAGCCGCACCCCCATCGCCTTGATCACCGCCAACTGGCGCGCGGCGAAGTCGGCGTCTTCCATCAGCGTGCTCTCGGTGACTTCGACTTCCAGGCAGTAGCCGGGCAGGCCGCTGGCCTGCAGCGCGTCGCGCACATCGTCTACGAAATCCGGCCGCGTCAGCTGCCGCGCCGAGACATTGACCGCCATGCGCACCGGGCGCAGGCCGCTTTCATACCATTGCGCCGCCTGGTGGCAGGCCTCGCGCAGCACCCAGCGCCCCAGCGGCACCACCAAGCCGGTGTCCTCGGCGATGGGGATGAAGCGCGAGGGCATGATCAGGCCGTGCTCGGGATCGCGCCAGCGCACCAGCGCCTCGCAGCCCAGCAGGCGCTCGCCGCTCATATTGAATTGCGGCTGGTAGACCAGGTAGAGCTCGCCGTGCTCGATGGCGCGGCGCAGCCGGGTTTCTAGGTGCAGCCGCTCCGCCACTTCCACATTCATTTCCCGGGTGTAGAAGCGGAAGGTGCTGCGGCCGTGCGCCTTGGCGTGGTACATCGCCAGGTCGGCGTTCATCAGCAGGTTCTGGATGTCGCGGCCGTCGTCCGGCATCAGGCTGATGCCTATGCTGCAGCTGACGCTGAGCTGGTGGGAGCCGAGTTCGAACGGCTGCTGCATCGCGGCCAGCACCCGCTCGGCCACTTGCGCGGCCTCGCCGGGCTGGTCGATGGCGGGCAGGATCAGCACGAATTCGTCGCCGCCGGTGCGGCCGACGGTGTCCAGCGCGCCCACCGCGGCGCCCAGGCGGCTGGCCGCCTGTTTCAGCAGCTCGTCGCCCAGGCTGTGGCCCAGGGTGTCGTTGATGTTCTTGAAGTGGTCCAGATCGACGAACAATACCGCCAACTGTCCCTGGCGCAGCTCGGCCTGGCGGATCGCCTGCTGCAGCCGGTCGTTGATCAGCACGCGATTGGGCAGATCGGTCAGCGCGTCGTATTCCGCCAGATGCTGTACCCGCGCCTCCTGCTCCTTGCGCTCGGATATATCGGTGAACAGCGCCACGTAATGGCTGATCTCACCCTGCTCGTTCAGCAACACGCTGATGTTCAGCCATTCCGGGAAGATGTCGCCGTTCTTGCGGCGGTTCCAGATCTCGCCGGACCACTGGCCGCGCTGGCGCAGCTGCTGCCACATGTTTTCGAAGAAGGCCGGATCGTGGCGACCGGAGGCGAGCAGGGCCGGGGTCTGGCCCAGCGCTTCGGCCTCCTCGTAGCCGGTGATCGCGCAGAAGGCGCGGTTGACCGCCAGGATGCGATTGTCCGGGTCGGTGACCAGGATGGCTTCATTGCTGGATTCGAACACCTTGGCGGCCAGCCGCAGCTGGCGGTCGGTCTGGCGGCGCGCGGTGATGTCGCGGCCGGTGGCGCACAGATAGTCTTCGCCCTGATAGCCCAACTGGTTGACGGTGACTTCCAGGTACTGGGTTTCGCCGCAGCACTGCAGCTTGGTCTCGAAGGTCCGTGGCAGTTCGCCGGCTGGCAGGTGGAACAGCGCGCGGGTCAGCTCCTCGGCGTCGCAGCCGCAGTCCAGCCGCTGGCGCGCCGCCTGATTGCAGTAGACGATGGCGCCGCCGGCGTCGCGCAGCGCGATCAGGTCGGTGGCGTTGTCCACCATGAAGTGGCTGAGGCGCAGATCGCGCGAGCGCTGTTCCAGCGAGTGGTGGCTTTGTTCCAGGTCCTGGCGATAGCGCTGCACCAGCACATTGAGCCAGCGCAGGAAGCACCAGCAGAAACCGCCGGCGCTGAGCAGGGCCACCAGGGTCAGCAGCAGGGTGGCGGCGATGCGCTCGCGCAGGCTGCGCTCCAGTTCCTGGCGCGCGCGCTGGCTGCTGTCTTCTATCGACTGCACATGCAGGCTGGCCACCAGGGTCCAGTCCCAGCCGGGCAACTGGCGCGCATAGGACAGATAGCGTTCGCCCTGCGGCGCGTCCAGGCTGCTGATCAGGTATTCCATGAAGCCGCCTTGCTTGCCGCGGCGCATCAGTTCGGCGATGCGGCCGCGGTCGGCGCCGGGCAGGGTCGAATAATGCTTGCCGTTCATTGTCGGATTGGCCGGGTCCAGCAGGATCACGCCGCGGTGATCGATGATCATGAAGTCGCCGCTGTCGTGGCCGAAGCGCATGCGCGCCAGCATTTCCAGGCCCTGCTTCTGCATGTCGGCCTCGACATTGTTCAGGTATTCGCCGCTGCCTATCAGCCAGTCATAGGGCTGGAAGCGGCGCGCATAGGCCACTTTCTCGCTCATCTCGCCGCTGCCGGGCTGGTACCAGCGATAGGAGCTGAAGCCGCGGCGCTGTTCGTTGGCCACCGATTCGATCAGCGCGCGCATGATGTAGCGGCCCTGGTCGTCGCGGTTGGCCAGCAGCGAACCGCCTTCCAACTGCGGCGCGGTGGGCAGCAGCACGCAGCTGCCGTCCAGGCCATCGATGAAAAAATAGCCGCGGCCGTCGAAGTAGCGCAGCGGCCGCAAGGCCTCCACGATCAGGCGCTGCACCTGGCGCGGCGGCCGGCGCAGGTGTTCCTGGCGCCAGATGGCGTCGGCCAGCGTCCAGGCCTGGTCCACCTGCTCGCGCAGTCTTTGCTTCAGGGTGTCGTTGGTGCGTTCGCGCAGCGCGGACAGGGTTTGCGCGGCGTGGTCGGCGTAGGAGCGCAGATAGTCGCGCGCGCGCGCGTAAGCGTCCTGGCGTATGGTGTGCTGGCGGGCCTGGAAATCGTTCCAGCTGGTCAACAGGAAATAGCTGGACAGCGTCAGCGCCAGCATGAACACAATGGCGAGCGTGCCAAACAATTGCAAACGGGACAGCTTGGCCTGGTTCAACTCCATTTTTTTGTCGTTATCGCTCGATGGACCCGCCAGTATAAGGGATTATCGCGTTTGTCATGGCAAAATGTCGGGCCAGCGGGCGTGGAATCGGGTAGAATGTCGCCCGGAAGTTGGCCAGACAGTCGCCGCGCGAATTCGCAAGAAGGAGCGGGGAGGAAAGTCCGGGCTCCGTAGAGCAGGATGCCGGTTAATGGCCGGACGCCGTGAGGCGATGGAAAGTGGCGCAGAGAGCTGAACCGCCGATGGCCGGAAGAAGCGTCCGCAAGGGCGTGGATTCTTTATTTCGCCGCGTAAGCGGCGAGACGGATCAGGCAAGGGTGAAAAGGTGTACTGGCCGGGCGAGAGCCCGGTCGGACAGGTAGGGTGTGGTGCCCTATTCTGCGGTAAGAGCGCACCGCGGACGTGGTAACACGGACGGCAGGCAAAACCCCATCCGGAGCAAGACCAAATAGGGGGAATTATCGTTGCTCGCGTTTGTCCCCGGGTAGGTCGCTTGAGCCTGTCGGTAACGGCAGGCCTAGAGGAATGACTGTCCAACGACAAGACCCGGCTTATCGGCCAACTTCCACCTCATCCCTCGCCGGCCCATGGTTTGCCGCTATGGTGCTTGCTCAAAAAATAAGCAAAAAAAATCCACCCGCCGGGAAAAAGGCTTTACAATACCGGCCCTTCAGTCTGCTATCTCCAGAGTTGTCTCCGCATGCGCATTGGTTCGTACTCATTGAAAAACCGGCTTATCGTGGCGCCCATGGCCGGGGTGACGGATAGACCGTTCCGCATGCTGTGCAAGCGCCTGGGCGCCGGCATGGCGGTATCGGAAATGATCACCTCCAACAAGGCCTTGTGGACCACCGCCAAGACCTTGCGCCGCGCCGACCACGCCGGCGAGGTGGAGCCGATCTCGGTGCAGATCGCCGGCTCCGATCCGGCGCAGATGGCCGAGGCGGCGCGGCTGAATGTGGAGCGCGGCGCGCAGATCATCGACATCAATATGGGCTGTCCAGCCAAGAAGGTGTGCAATGTGGCGGCCGGCTCGGCCTTGCTGCGCGACGAGGCGCTGGTGGCGCGCATCCTGGACGCGGTGGTCAGGGCGGTGGATGTGCCGGTGACGCTGAAGACGCGCACCGGCTGGAGCCCGGAGCATCGCAATGCGCTGCGGGTGGCGAAAATGGCCGAGGATTGCGGCATCGCCGCGCTGGCCTTGCATGGCCGCACCCGCGAGGACATGTACCGCGGCGCGGCCGAGTACGACACGATACGCGAGGTGAAGCGGCAGATCGGGATTCCGCTGATCGCCAACGGCGACATCGACACCCCGCAGAAAGCACAGTGGGTGCTGGAACATACCGGCGCCGATGCCATCATGATAGGACGGGCGGCCCAGGGCCGGCCGTGGATTTTCCGCGAAATCCAGCATTTCCTCGAGCATGGCGAGTGCCTGCCGCCGCCGGCGGTGAGCGAGGTGCGCCAGCTGTTGCTGGAACATCTGGATGAGCTATACCGGTTTTACGGCGAATACTCGGGCTGCCGCATCGCCCGCAAGCACATCGCCTGGTACACCAAGGGACTGCAGGGCGGCAACGCTTTCCGCCAGCAGATGTACCAACTCGAGACCACGGCGGAGCAGCGCTTGGCCGTGGCGGCCTATTTCGACCGTTTGGCCGGGGACTCCGAACGGCTGGTGTATTTGGATGGCGCTGGGGAAGCGTTGGACCACGACCTGGAGACGGTGGTGGATGGCTAACTCCAATCAAGACTTGGATAAAATAATAACCATGCAGAACAATGACCATATCTCGCAGTCGGTGCGGCTGGCGATGGAGCAGTATTTTCGCGATCTGGACGGGGAGAATCCCTCGGCCATCTACGACATGGTGCTGGCTTGCGTGGAAAAGCCATTATTGGAGGTGGTGCTGATACACACCCAGGGCAACCAGACGCGAGCGGCGGAGTTGCTGGGCTTGAACCGCAACACCCTGCGCAAGAAGATGAAATCTTATGATTTGATATGAAGACAAACCGGCCACACCGTAACAGGATGGCCGGTTTTTTTTGTGTTCCTTTTTAGTTAACGCGGTAGAGAACCATGAGCAAAATCGAACGCGCGCTGATCAGCGTCTCCGACAAGACCGGCATTCTGGAATTCGCCCAGGCCCTGGCCGCCCAGGGCGTGCACATCCTGTCCACCGGCGGCACCGCCAAGCTGCTGGCCGACGCCGGCGTGCCGGTGACCGAAGTGTCCGACTACACCTGCTTCCCGGAAATGCTGGACGGCCGGGTCAAGACCCTGCACCCGAAAGTGCACGGCGGCATCCTGGGCCGCCGCGACCTGCCGGAACACGTGGCCAAGATGGCCGAGCACGAGATCGGCAATATCGATCTGGTTTGCGTCAATCTCTACCCCTTCGAAGCCACCATCGCTAATCCGGACTGTGCGCTGGAAGACGCGATCGAGAACATCGACATCGGCGGCCCAACCATGGTGCGCTCCGCCGCCAAGAACTGGGCGCATGTGGCCATCGTCACCGACGCCGCCGACTACGCGACGCTGGCCGCTGAAATGAGCGCCAACGGCGGCGCGCTGTCCAAAGCCACCCGCTTTGAACTGGCCAAGAAGGCCTTCACCCATACCGCCGCCTATGACGGCGCGATCTCCAACTACCTGACCAGCCTGGCCGACGGCGCGCTGGCGGGCAAGCCGGAACGCGTGGTCTTCCCCAAGCGCCTCAACGCGCAGTTCGTCAAGGTGCAGGACATGCGCTACGGCGAGAACCCGCACCAGGCCGCCGCCTTCTACCGCGACCTGGACCCGGCCGCCGGCTCCATCGCCCATTATCGCCAGCTGCAGGGTAAGGAGTTGTCCTATAACAATATCGCCGACGCCGACGCCGCCTGGGAGGCGGTGAAGACCTTCGACGATACCGCCTGCGTCATCGTCAAGCACGCCAATCCCTGCGGCGTGGCGGTGGCGGCGGACACGCTCAGCGCTTACCGGCTGGCCTTCGCCACCGACACCACCAGCGCCTTCGGCGGCATCATCGCCTTCAACCGCCCGGTGGACGCCGCCACGGTGGAAGCGGTGACCGGCCAGTTCCTGGAGGTGTTGATCGCTCCGGCCTTCACCGACGAGGCCAAGGCCGTCATCGCCGCCAAGAAGAATGTGCGCGTGCTGGAAATCCCGTTGCAGGCCGGAGCCAACCGTTTCGAGCTGAAGCGCGTCGGCGGCGGCGTGCTGGTGCAGAGCCCGGACATCCGCAATGTCGGCCCGGAGGAGTTGCGCGTGGTGAGCAAGCGGCAGCCGACGCCGCAGGAGCTGTCCGACCTGCTGTTCGCCTGGCGCGTGGCCAAATACGTGAAGTCCAATGCAATTGTTTTCTGCAAGAATGGTCAGACCGTAGGTATCGGCGCCGGTCAGATGAGCCGTGTCGACTCCACCCGCATCGCCGCGCGCAAGGCGGCCGACGCCGGCTTGAGCCTGCAGGGCGCGGTGGCGTCGTCCGATGCCTTCTTCCCGTTCCGCGACGGCATCGACGTGATCGCCGAACAGGGCATCAAGGCCATCATCCAGCCGGGCGGTTCGATGCGCGATGAGGAAGTCTTCGCCGCCGCCGACGAGCATGGCATGGCGATGGTATTGACCGGCGTGCGTCATTTCCGCCACTGAGCCGTTTTATCAACCGGGGAGCCGGCTAGCCGGCATCCCCAGCTTATTGACGCTGTTTTCCTGATGAGATCTATTGCATTCTGTTTGGGCGCCGGGCTGCTGGCGCTCGGCAGCCCGGCGGCGTTGGCCGCCGACAACACGGCCGCCGAACCCGGCTTTTGGCAGCGCAGCCGCGACAATGTCGAGGCGACCTGGCGTTCCGAGCGCTACGAACTGTACGTGCCGGCCGTGACCTGGCATAACCGCGCCTTCTACGACAGGGCGAAAATCGACTCCTTCAACGAGCGGCCCTGGGGTCTGGGCTTTGGCCGTTACCGCTACGACGCCGATGGCGATTGGCACGCGCTGTATGCGATGGCCTTCCTGGACTCGCACAAGGATGTCGAACCCTTCGTCGGCTACGCCTACCAGAAAACCTGGTGGCCGCTGGACGGCTGGCGGCTGGGCGCCGGTTTCACCGCCGGCGTCACCGCGCGTTCGGACTATAGCTATATCCCGTTGCCGGCGGTGCTGCCGCTGGTGTCGGTGGAGTATCGCCGGCTGGCCTTGCAGGCCACCTATATCCCGGGCGGGCACAATAACGGCAATGTATTGTTCGCCTGGCTGCGTTGGCAGCTCGATTGAGTGAAGAATCCGGCGCGTTGCGGCGCGCCGCTAAGAACAGATGGAGCATTGACATGAAAGTAATGGTTATCGGCTCCGGCGGGCGCGAACACGCGCTGGCCTGGCGCATCGCCAAATCGCGCCGGGTGTCCAAGGTCTTCGTCGCGCCCGGCAACGCCGGCACCGCGCTGGACCCCAATCTGACCAACGTCGAGCTCGGCAGCGTGGCGGAATGGGTGGCTTTCGCCAAGCAGGAGAAGATCGAACTGACGGTGGTGGGACCGGAGGCGCCGCTGGCGGCCGGCGTGGTCGATGCCTTCCGCGCCGAGGGGCTGCGGATTTTCGGCCCCACGCAATATTGCGCGCAGTTGGAAAGCTCCAAGGATTTCGCCAAGGCCTTCATGAAGCGCCACGGCATCCCCACCGCCGGCTACGAAACCTTCAGCGACGCTAGCGCCGCGCATGCCTATGTCGACGCCAAGGGCGCGCCCATCGTGATCAAGGCCGACGGACTCGCCGCCGGCAAGGGCGTGGTGGTGGCGCTGACGCTGGACGAGGCGCACGCGGCCATCGACGATATGCTGGTGGGCAACAAGATGGGCAGCGCCGGCGCGCGGGTGGTGATCGAGGACTTCCTGCAGGGCGAGGAGGCCAGCTTCATCGTGATGGTGGACGGCGACCACGTGCTGCCGATGGCCACCAGCCAGGACCACAAGCGTCTGCTGGACAACGACCAGGGTCCCAACACCGGCGGCATGGGCGCGTATAGCCCGGCGCCGGTGGTGACGCCGGCGGTGCACAACCGGGTGATGCGCGAAATCATCCTGCCGACGGTGTTGGGCATGAAGAAGGACGGCCACAGTTATACCGGCTTCCTTTACGCCGGCCTGATGATAGACGCGCAGGGCAACCCGCACACTATCGAATTCAACTGCCGCTTCGGCGACCCGGAAACCCAGCCCATCATGGCGCGGTTGAAGTCCGACTTCACCGTATTGCTGGAGGCCGGCGTCAACGGCCGCCTGAACCAGGTGGAGGCGGAGTGGGACCGCCGCGTGGCCTTGGGCGTGGTGCTGGCGGCCGAGGGTTATCCGGAAGCGCCGCGCAAGGGCGATCTGATCAGCGGCTTGCCGGCCGAGAGCGAGGACGGCATGGTGTTCCACGCCGGCGTCAGCCTGGACGCGGATAAGCAGCTGCGCAGCAACGGCGGCCGCGTGCTGTGTGCGGTGGGCCTGGGTGACAGCGTCAAGATGGCGCAGGGCAAGGCATATGCCTTGGCCGATCAGGTCCATTTCGCCGGCAAGCAGCTGCGCCGTGACATCGGCGCGCGCGCGATAGGCCGCAAACACTGAGAATCTGTTTACGATCAGTTGCGCGTCGGCGGGATAGTTAGACAAGGGCGTTGAAAACACCTTCAGAATGCTCATGTACCGTTTGTACACTCCGCTTCTTCCGCTGTTTTCGCCTTGCCTCGCGCTAGCTCGCGAGATCGTGAACAGGTTCTGAGTCCCGCCGCTTGATAGAGAAACAGCGCCGCTTGCGGCGCTGTTTTCATTTCCGGGCTTGGATCCGACTCAGCCCAGTTCGGCCTGACGCAGGCCTGGCGCGTCGCAATCCTTGGCCGACAGCTGCGGTTCTCCGTCCAGCGGCCAGGCGATCGCCAGCTCGGGATCGTTCCAGGCTATGGTTCGCTCCAATTCCTTGAACCAGTAATCCGTGGTCTTGTACAGAAACTCGGCGCTGTCCGACAGGGTGACGAAGCCGTGGGCGAAGCCGGGCGGCACCCACAGCTGGCGCTTGTTGGCGGCGGACAGGTGCACGCCCACCCATTGGCCGAAACTGGCCGAGCCGCGACGGATGTCGACGGCGACATCGAAAACTTCGCCGGCGATCACCCTAACCAGCTTGCCCTGGGCATGCGGCGCCAACTGATAGTGCAGGCCGCGCAGCACGCCCTTGCTGGAGCGGCTGTGATTGTCCTGCACGAAGGGTGCGGCGCAGCCGATGGCGGCTTCGAAGCGCTGCTGATTGAAGCTTTCGAAGAAGAAGCCGCGTTCGTCGCCGAACACGGCGGGTTCGATGATTTTGACGTCGGCAATAGCGGTATCGATGATGTTCATAAGCGGCTCGTAAGTATCAATAGACGATCTGGTCCAGCATCGCCAGCAGATAGCGGCCGTAACCGGTCTTCTGCAGCGGCTTGGCCAGTTGGCGCACCTGCTCGTCGTCTATCCAGCCGAAGTGGTAGGCGACTTCTTCCGGGCAGGCCACTTTCAGGCCCTGGCGGCTTTCTATGGTGGCGATGAACTGGCTGGCTTCCAGCATGGATTCATGGGTGCCGGTGTCCAGCCAGGCGTAGCCGCGGCCCATGGTCTGCACCGACAACTGGCCTCGCTGCAAATAGACATTGTTGATGTCGGTGATTTCCAGCTCGCCGCGCGGAGAGGGTTTGATGGACTTGGCGATATCGACCACCTGCTCATCGTAGAAGTAGAGGCCGGTCACCGCGTAATTGGACTTGGGTTGCGCCGGCTTTTCCTCTATCGACAGCGCCTTGCCGTCGGCGTCGAAGGCGACCACGCCGTAGCGCTCCGGATCGTTGACGCGGTAGGCGAACACGCTGGCGCCGCTGTGCATGGCGTTGGCGTCCTGCAGCAAGGCGGAGAAATCGTGGCCGTAATAGATATTGTCGCCCAGCACCAGCGCTGATGGTGCGCCGGCCAGGAAGCCCTCGCCGATGATGAAGGCCTGGGCTAGGCCGTCTGGGCTGGGCTGTACCGCGTAGCTCAGTCGCAAGCCCCATTGGCTGCCGTCGCCCAGCAACTGCTCGAAGCGCGGCGTGTCCTGCGGGGTGGAGATGATCAGGATTTCCTGGATGCCGGCCAGCATCAGCGTGGTCAGCGGATAATAAATCATCGGCTTGTCGTAGATCGGCAGTAATTGCTTGCTGACGGAAATGGTGGCCGGGTATAGCCGGGTGCCGGAGCCGCCGGCTAGGATGATGCCTTTGCGTGCTTGAGTCATTGCTTGTCTTTCTGTTGCGGCTGGGCGCCAAGTTCGGCGAGTACGTGTTTGACGCCGTCTTCCCAGCGTGGCAGCGCGAGGCCGAAGGTTTGCTGCAGCTTGGCGCAGTCCAGCCGGGAGTTGGCCGGCCGCGGCGCCGGCAGCGGGTAGTCCGCCGTGGCGATAGGCGCGATGTCGGCTGGCCTCAGCCGCAGCGCGCAGCCTTGTTTTACCGCTTCGGCGGTCAGCAGTTGAGCATAGCCGTGCCAACTGGTTTCACCCTGCGCCGCCAGGTGGTAGCTACCGTAGGCGAAGCCGGCCGGATCGCGCAAGTAAGCGCGCAGCAGCGCCACGGTGATGTCGGCGATCAAGGCGGTGGAAGTGGGCGCGCCGATCTGATCGGCCACCACGCTCAAGCTGTCGCGCTCTCGGGCCAGACGCAGAATGGTTTTCAGGAAATTGCCGCCGTGGGCGCCGAACACCCAGCTGGTGCGCAGGATCAAATGCCGCGGCGCGGCGGCGCGCACCGCTTGCTCGCCGGCCCATTTGCTCTGGCCGTAGACCGAGCGCGGCTCGGCCGCATCGTCTTCGCGCCAGGGGCGTTCGCCGGCGCCGCTGAACACGTAATCGGTGGAATAGTGCAGCAACAGCGCCTGGCGCCGCGCCGCCCATTGCGCCAGCAAGGCCGGCGCGGCGGCGTTGACCGCGTGGGCTTGTTCGGGTTCGCTCTCGGCGCGGTCCACCGCGGTGTAGGCGGCGGGATTGACGATGATGTCGGGCTGGTGGCGTTCCAATGCCTGGCGGATGCTGTCGGCCTGGCCCAGGTCCAGCTCAGCGCGGCTCAGCGCGATGACTGTGCCCAGTGGCGCCAGCGCGCTTTGCAACTGGTGGCCAAGCTGGCCGTTGATCCCGGTCAGCAGAATGGTGGGCGCGTGCTCAGCCATAGTGTTGGTTCACCCAGTCGCGATAGGCGCCGCTGCTGACATTGGCGACCCAGTCCTGATGTTGCAGATACCAGGCCACGGTTTTGCGGATGCCGCTGTCGAAAGTTTCCTGCGGCCGCCAGCCCAGTTCGCGCTCCAGCTTGCGCGCGTCTATCGCGTAGCGGCTGTCGTGGCCGGGGCGGTCGGCGACGAAGGCGATCTGCTCGGCGTAGCGGCGCGCCGGGTCGGCGTGCGGCGCCAATTCGTCCAGCAAGGCGCAGATGGTTTTGACCACGTCCAGATTGGTTTTCTCGTTCCAGCCGCCGACATTATAGGTTTCGCCGGGCGTGCCGGCTTCCAGCACCCGGCGGATGGCGCTGCAATGGTCTTTGACGTAGAGCCAGTCGCGCACCTGGCTGCCGTCGCCGTAGATAGGCAGCGGCTTGCCGGCCAGGGCGTTGAGGATGACCAGCGGGATCAGCTTCTCCGGGAAGTGATAGGGGCCGTAGTTATTGCTGCAATTGGTGGTCAGCACCGGCAGGCCGTAAGTGTGGTGCCAGGCGCGCATCAGGTGATCGGACGCCGCCTTGGACGCGGAGTAGGGGCTGTTCGGCTGGTAGCGGTGATTTTCCGTGAATGGCGCGTCGTCGGGGCTCAGCGAGCCGTAAACCTCGTCGGTGGACACGTGCAACAGGCGGAAGCCGGCGCGCTGCGCGTCCGTCAGCTGGCCCCAGTAGCCGCGCACGCTTTCCAGCAGATTGAAGGTGCCGACCACATTGGTCTGGATGAAATCGCCCGGTCCGTGGATGGAGCGGTCGACATGGCTTTCCGCGGCGAAGTTGATCACCGCGCGTGGGCGGTGCTCGGCCAGCAGGGCGTCGACCAGCGCGCGGTCGCCGATATCGCCGCGCACGAAGACATGGCGCGGGTCCTGTTCCAGGGATTTCAAGGTGTCGAGATTGCCGGCATAGCTGAGCGCGTCCAGGTTGACGACGGTTTCGTCGCTCTGCGCCAGCCAGTCCAGCACGAAATTGCCGCCGATGAAGCCGGCGCCGCCGGTTACCAAAATTGTCATATTGTTTTTACTTCCATGTTCGCAATGCAAAGTTAGCCGTTGTTTCGAGCTTGGCTGAGCAATCTGCTGTTATCGGCAAAAATAATGGATTCGAGATGATTGAGGGTTCTAATCATATAGGTACTCCAAGCCATGCTTCAAATATTGGGCCGATTCGTTCATCCGAGCATTGCTCGCGTGTGCCGATATTTTATGTGGTTTTTACCCAATCATTATGGAATTCGACATCGCTTTGATGTCGCTTAGCCTAAATTCGGAAGTGGTAGTAGCGCCCTTCCATATTGGTTGGGTGCGCCAGTCTGAGTCGGGGAGGGCACATGATAGTCCATCACATCGCACCGGCGGCAGCGCCGGAAGCCGAAGGCCGATGGCGCAAGGTTGCGCATTTCCTGCGCCATGAGCGCCGCTGCTGGCGCCGGCTGGCGTATTGGTTGAAACAATTCCACAGCGACAGGCCGCCGCTGCGTTGCTATGCCTGGCGCCCGGCGCCGGAAGACGACGATGGGGATGCGTTGAAGCGCTAGGTCGCCGCCGCGGACAGCGGTACAATGCGGCTTTATTTTCGTATCGCCGCCCATCATCATGAAGTTCACCCCCGGCCGGGTGCGGCCCTTGCCCCGGCTGCCCGGACGCCCGTTGCAGCTCAAAGCCCGCGCCGCGCTGAAACAGGGCGAGGTCATCGCCTATTCCACCGAGTCCTGCTACGGCCTGGGCTGCAATCCGCTGGATGTGCGCGCCATCCGCAAGATTCTGGCGATCAAGGCCAGGCCCAATCACAAGGGGCTGATCGTGATCGCCGCCGATGTCGGCCAGATCCGCCACCTGATCCGCCCGCTGTCCGCCGCTCAATACGCGGAACTGGCGCGCTACTGGCCGGGTCCATATACTTTTTTGCTGCCGGCCTCGCGCCGGGTGCCGCCGGCGCTGCGCGGCAAGCACGACAAGATCGCGGTGCGCGTCACCGCCCATGGCGAGGCCGCCGCGCTGTGTCGCAGCCTGGGCACGGCGCTGGTGTCCACCTCGGCCAACCGCGCCGGCCAGCAATCGCTGAAAACCGCGCGCGCCTGCCAACAGGCTTTCCGCCAGCGAGTGCTGACCCTGCCGGGCCGCATCGGCAAGCGGCGCAAACCGTCCACCATCATTGATTTGGAAACAGGCCGCGTATTGCGCTGAGCCTGGCGATTACAAGAGGAGTTGCCGTGCAACAGATTTCTTTCCTGAGCCTGATCCTGGACGCCAGCTTGATGGTGCAATTGGTGATGGCCGGCCTAGCCTTGATGTCGGTGCTGTCCTGGGCGTTGATTTTCAACAAGATCGCGGTGCTGCGCGCGGCGCGGCGCAATAGCGACGAGTTCGAGCGCAATTTCTGGAGCGGCGCGGACTTGAATCGTCTGTATGAGGATGCCAGCCGCCGCAACGACACCGTGGGCATGGAGCGCATCTTCCAGTCCGGTTTCGCCGAGTTCCTGAAACTGCGCGGCCGCAACGGCACCGAGCTGTCCGACATCATGGCCGGCTCGCGCCGGGCGATGAAGGCGGCGGCGCAGCGCGAGCTGGACACTTTGGACAGCCATACTTCCTTCCTCGCCACCGTCGGCTCGGTCAGCCCTTACATTGGCCTGTTCGGCACGGTGTGGGGCATCATGCATGCCTTCATCGGCTTGGGCAATGCCGGCCAGGCCACCTTGTCCACGGTGGCTCCGGGCATCGCCGAGGCATTGGTGGCCACCGCCATCGGCCTGTTCGCGGCGATTCCGGCGGTGGTGGCGTATAACCGCTTCGCCACCGACGTCGACCGCTTGGCCACCCGCTTCGACAGTTATATGGAAGAGTTCTCCAACATCCTGCAGCGCCTGGCCACGCGTTGAGTCGGCCGCGTCCGCGGCAAAATTAGACTTGCCACGGACATTCCCATACGGCATGGTATCCGGTTCCACCTTCCCGAGCCGCACCATGCCGTTTTCGCGCATCCCCCCGCTGACCCTCGCCGCTTTCTTCGCCCTGTACGTGATCTGGGGCTCAACCTATATGGGCATACGCATAGGCATCGAGTCCTGGCCGCCGATGATGATGGCCGGCCTGCGCTTTTCCCTGGCCGGCTGGCTGATGCTGGCCTATCTGTGGCTGCGCAAATACCCGGTGCCGAACGCGCGCGAGCTGGGCGGCGCCGCCTTGCTCGGCGTGCTGATGCCGGCGGTGGGCAACGGCTTGGTCACCGTGGCGGAGAAAGACGTGTCCTCGGGCGTGGCCGCCTTGGTGATCGCCACCGTGCCGCTGTTCACCCTGTTGTTCGCGCGCATGTTCGGTCAAAAGGCGCGCAAGGTGGAATGGGCCGGCATTGGTCTGGGCGTTTGCGGCATGGTGCTGTTGAATATGGGGGCCAATCTGAAGGCCAGCCCCAGCGGCGCAGCGCTGTTGCTGCTGGCCTCCGCCGGTTGGGCGCTGGGTTCGGCCTGGAGCCGCCATCTGGCTCAGCCCAAGGGACCGATGGGCAGCGCCTGGATGATGATCTTCGGCGGCGCGGCCTTGTTGCTGGCCAGCCAGGCTTATGGCGAGAAGCTGCAGGCGATGCCGACTCTGTCCAGCTGGCTGGCCTTGTTTTACCTGGCGGTGTTCGGCTCCATCATCGCTTACAGCGCCTATCTGCACTTGCTGAAGACGGTGTCTCCGGCCGCCGCCACCAGCTACGCCTACGTCAACCCGGTGATCGCGGTTTTGCTGGGCGTGGTCTTCCTCGGCGAGCACATCGGCCTGCACGAGATGCTGGCGATGAGCGTGATCGTGGCGGCGGTGGTGTTGATCAGTTGGCGGCGTTAGAGCCTGTTCAACGCCGTATCGCCGAAGCGCAGCAGACTTTGAACAGATTCTTAGCCCGTCAGTAGCGACATACGCCGTAGCAGGCGCCGGCCCTGGCGCTGGTGTTGAATCACCGCGCCGATATGGGCGGTCAATAGCAGGGCCAAGAGAACGTTGCTGGCGAAGTGCAGCCTGGCCAGCGCTTGGGTGCTTGCTCCGGCCTCCAGGCTGGGCGGCAGCGTGATCAGGCCGAACACGTCGACCGGCCGCTCCATCATCAACCAGCCGCTGGCCAGCGATAAACCACTCAGCAGATAGAGCAGCGCATGCGCGCGGCGCGCCAGCCGGTGCTTGGCCGGCGGAATGCCGGCCGGCGGCGGCATGCGGAAGCTGGCGCGGTAGACGACGCGCAGCAGGAACACGGGCATCAACAGCGTGGTCAGCGCGACGTTGAATGGCGGAATCGCCGCGGCGACGGCGGGCGGCAGCGCGCCGGAGGCGAGCGCGAAGCCGCTGATCATGGCCCACAGGATCACGACTGCGCAAATCCAGTGCAGCCAGGCGGCGATGGGCGGATAGGTCTGGGTCGAGCTTGGCATCGGAATCGGCTTTCTTGCATATCCCGCAGGCGACGCGCGGCAGCCCTCCTGCCTGTGTCGCGGGCATGGCATGGCCGCCGTCCGAGGCGTGGACCCGCGGCAGGAGGAGGGTGGGAGAAACCGGCCTTCCGGGATCGGGAAGGCCGGCGAGTCAGCGCGTCAGAGCTTCAGCCCGCGCGCCGACTGGGCGGGATGCTCAGACCGGTGCCCACAAGGCGGGCTGGCTGGACGGGGTCCAGCCGGCGCCGGCCCAGGCGGTGTGCGGCTGCAGGCAGCGGTACTTCTTGCCCTGATAGCTGACGATCTGGCCGGCGGTGTAGGACACGCCTTCTTTCCAGGCGTCGCCCACCGGCGGCGGGTTGATGCCGCCGTCGCCCTTCTTCAGGTCGATCTGGTAGGTATAGCCCTTGTAGCCGTCATTCAAATACACGCGGTTGGCGGTGGCGCTGCGTTCCGGCGTGATGCTCACCGTGCGCTGCTTCTGGTTCATCACGCCGATGCGGATCGCCTTGGAAGTCGCGTTCACTTTCACGCCCAGCTCGTATGGCCAGTTGGCCATCTGGCCGCTGACGGCGTCCAACTTGACCTGGATGGTTTCCGCGTCGCCGCCCTTGGCGTCGAACACGCGCAGCGTGGCGGTACTGTTGTTCGGCAGGTTCTCATAGGCGGTCACCTTGCCGATTTCCTTCCACGGATTGGTCACCGGCGGCGGTTCCGGCGGATTGGTGCCATCGCCGAACACCACGTCGGAGCACGAGTAGAACGCTTCCTCGCTGTCCGCGCGTTTCCAGACATTGAAGATGATGTGCGGACCGCTCTTGCCGGCCGGCAGCTTGGCCACCATGTGGTAGCGCTTGTTGGCGTCCAGCGGCGGATTGCCGGTCACGGTGTGGAAGGGCTGCGGATCCAGGTCCGACCATTTCAGCGGCTTGCTCTGATCCCAGCCGTTCTTGGTCACATAGAACTTGAAGTACTTGGTCGAGTGCGGCGCGGTGGCGTGGTAGACGAACTCGTAGTTGCCGTTGGCGTCCGGCACCAGCTTGGTCTTCGGCCAGTCGGTGCGCGCCAGGTTGAAGCCCTTGAACTTGTCCTGGCCGCCGGCGCAGAGCTTGCCGTCCGGCACCACCGCCGCGTGATTGTCGCCCTGCGGATTCTGGTTGATGCCGTTCCAGTCGTACATCGCCTGGGCGCCGCCCACGCGGCGGGCTTCCTGGCAAGCGGCGGACTTGGGTGATTCCGCGCCCTCCTTGAAGCAGCTATAGGTACGGTTGATCGGCACTTCCATGGTGCCGTGGGCCCAGAGCGGCGCGCTGAGGCAGGCCAGGGCGAGGGCGGCGGGAAGGCGCAGTTGTGGTTTCATTCTGACTCCTTTGAGCTACGAGTGGTATGCAAGCGCCCAGCAGTTTGCCGAGCAGTCCAATCATCATATGGATGCCATATGATTTAAAATGGGACGACTATTTTTAATGTAAGTTTGGCGATGGGTACTATTGCCATACTTACTGTGTGGTCTTGCAACCGCTTGATTCTTGCAAAAAACGCTCATCCACAGACCTGTCCCGACGGTCACGGCGCGAGAGGCCGTCATTTTTTCCTGCCAAATCATCCCTTTGTCGTTTTGCTGCCATGCAGCAAGCTGATGGCAAGGCGGGTAAATAAAATGGTATTGACGTGGTATTAATGTGGTATTAACGTTCGCGGTATGCCAGCAGCGCTGGATTCGCGCGGCGCTCGTGTCGGAGATGCCAGCTTGGGGACGCCGGTTATACACTGGTGTTTTCAGACCACTTGCAGACAACCCATGGAAAATCGCTGGCTAGCATTGAAACCGGATGAAACCCTGACCACGCCGCTGTATCTGCAGCTGTCGCGGAAACTGGCCGACGCCATCAACGCCGGCTGGTGGCAGGCGGACGAGGCGCTGCCGTCGGAGCGCACGTTTTCCGAAGAACTGGGCATTTCGCGCGTGACGGCGCGCAAGGCGATGGATGTGCTGCTGGAGCAGGGCCTGATTCGCCGGCGCCAGGGCTCGGGCACCTTCATCACGCCGCGGCTGGAACAGCCCTTGTCGCGGCTGACCGGCTTTACCGAACAATTGCGCCAGCGCGGCTTCGTGCCGTCGTCGGTGTGGCTGGAGCGCGGCGTGTTCGCGCCCAGCAATGAGGAAGTGATCAAGCTGGGGCTGTCGCCCACCTCGCAAGTGTCGCGGCTGAAGCGCCAACGCTTGGCCGACGGGGTGGTGATGGCGATCGAGATGACGACGCTGCCGGTGGCTTATCTGCCGGAGCCGCAGCAAGTGGGCACCTCGCTGTACGCCCATCTGGACGCCAACGGCCATTCGGTGGTGCGCGCGCTGCAGCATATCCGCGCGGTGAACGCCTCCGGCGACATCGCCACGCTGGCCGGCATCCGCCCCGGAGAAGCGATGTTGCTGATCACCCGCATCGGCTTCAACGCCGAGAACATCGCGATTGAATTGACCGATACCTATTGCCGTAACGACTACTACGATTTTGTTGCCGAACTGAGACGATGACCCAACACCGAGTGCTGCAAGGACGCATCCTGACCGAAGCCGGCTGGATGGACGGCGAACTGAAACTGGCTGCCGACGGCCGCATCGAGGCCATAGACGCGCGGCTGGCTTCCGGCCGCGCGGTCGAACGCTATCTGCTGCCGGGCTTCATCGACCTGCACGTCCATGGCGGCGGCGGCGTTGACATCATGGAAGGCGGCAGCGCCGCCGAAAAGGTGGCCAGGCTGCATGCGCGCTTCGGCACCACATCCTTGCTGGCCACCACCATGACCGCGCCGCCGGACGAGATCGAACAGGTGTTGCGCGCGCTCGGTTCCTCCTGTCGCGAACGCCGTCCCGGCGGCGCCCGCATCCTGGGCGTTCACCTGGAAGGCCCCTACATCAACCCCGGCAAGCTGGGCGCCCAGCCGGACGACGCCTGTCGCGCGGTGATGGCCCAAGTGGACGCCTATCGCGCGCTGGCGCCGGTGTCGCTGATCACGCTGGCGCCGGAAATCGCCGGCCATATGGACATCATCCGCCAGTTGGCGCAGCAGGGCGTCAAGGTACAGCTGGGTCATACCCTGGGCAGTTACGAAGACGGGGTGCAGGCGCTGGAGCAAGGCGCGTCCGGCTTCACCCATCTGTTCAATGCGATGAGCGGCCTGCACCACCGCGAGCCCGGCATGGTGGGCGCGGCGCTGGCGCATGCCGAGTACGCCGAGCTGATTCCCGATCTGCTCCACGTCCACCCCGGCGCGATCCGTGCCGCCCTGCGCTCGATTCCGCGCCTGTACTGCGTTACCGATTCCACCGCCGCCGCCGGCATGCCGGACGGCGAATACAAGCTGGGTTCGCACTCGGTGACCAAGTGCATGGGCGGCGTGCGCCTGGCCGACGGTACCCTGGCCGGCAGCACGCTGACCACCGATCAGGCGCTGCGCAATCTGGTGTCCATCGGACTGCCGCTGGCCGATGCGTCGAACCGCATGTCCTTGTACCCGGCCGACTACCTGGGCCTGGCCGATCGCGGCCGCCTCGCCGCCGGCGCCTGGGCCGACATCGTGGTGATGGACGCGGATTTGAATTTGCAGCAAGTCTACGTAGAGGGAGAACAGATTGGCCTCGTTGATGCTTGAAGAAGCGCTGTACGCCGCCGAAGCGGTGGCCGCGCAGCATATGTACGCCGATGAAGCGCTGGCCGCCTTGGGCCGCGCGCTGGCGGCGGAACGCCCCAGCCTGGCGCTGACCGTGGCCCGCGGCAGTTCCGACCACGCCGCCAATTATTTCGCCTACCTGGCGATGCAGCGCCTGGGCGTGCCGGTGGTGTCCTTGCCGATGTCGCTGATCACCCTGCATCAGGCGCCGCTGGCGGTGAAGGGCCAGTTGGCGGTGGCCTTGTCCCAGTCCGGTCAGAGCCCGGATCTGATCGACACCATGAAGGCGCTGGGCGTCGCCGGCGCGCGCACCGTCGCGCTGGTCAACAAACATCAATCGCCGCTGGCCGCCGCCTGCGAATGGGCGGTGCCCTTGTGCGCCGGCGACGAGAAAAGCGTGGCCGCGACCAAGAGCTATATCGCCACCCTGTCCGCGGTGGCGCGTTTGGTCGCGCACTGGCAGGGCGATGAAGGCCTGCTGGCCGCGCTGGCCAATCTGCCGCAGCGCCTGACCGAAGCCACGCGCCAGGACTGGCGGCCGGCGGTGGACGCGCTGGTGGACGCCGAACGCATCATGGTGGTGGGCCGCGGCCTGGGCTTCACCGTGGCGCTGGAAGCCGCGCTCAAGTTCAAGGAAACCTGCGTGATCCAGGCCGAGGCCTTCTCCGGCGCCGAGATCAAGCACGGCCCGATGGCGCTGATCGACGATGGCTATCCGCTGCTGATTTTCGCGCCGCGCGGACCCGAGCAGCAGGGGCTGATCGAATTGGCCGCCGAGATGCGCGGTCGCGGCGCCAAGGTGCTGCTGGCCGCGCCGGCCGATGTCGCCAGCCGCGACCTGACGCTGGCGCTGGCCGACGACCCGGCGCTGGACCCGCTGCTGGCGGTGCAGAGCTTCTACCTGATGGCGGCGAGCCTGTCCGAGGCGCGCGGCCTGAACCCCGACGTGCCGCGCCATCTGTCCAAGGTGACCTGCACCCGCTGAGCGCTCGGCGCGCAGCACCGCACCAGAAGAAAACCGCGCCCCGATCAGCCATGCGAATCGGGGCGCGTCGCAAGCGCCCGTCCTTGCCGGCGGGCTCGCCGCCAGGGCCGATAGGGACCGGCCCGGCGCGGCGCTCAACAACAAGATGGAGGAGTCCCCATGTCTGCTACGCTCGAACTCACCGCGCCGTTCGACGGCCCGGCGGTAGCGCTGAACCGGGTGCCCGATCCGGTGTTCGCCGGCCTGATGATGGGCGACGGCCTGGCGATCGAACCGCTGTCCGGCACCCTGCTGGCGCCCTGTGACGGGGAGGTGGCGCAACTGGCGCGCACCGGTCACGCGCTGACGCTGCGCGCGGCCAATGGCGCGGAAGTGCTGATCCATATCGGCATCGATACCGTCAAGCTGGACGGTGACGGTTTCCGGCCCCTGGTGCGGACCGGAGAGCGCGTGCGTCGCGGCCAGCCGCTGATCGAGGTGGACCTGGACGCGGTGGCGCGCCGCGCACCGTCGTTGCTGACCATGGTGGTGATCGCCAATGGCGAGGACTACGCGCTGGAGCATAAGGCGGAAGGCATGCTGCAAGCCGGGCGCACCCCGTTGCTGACGCTGAGCGGCGGCGGCAATGGCGCCGAAGACCTGGCCGACGAGGGCCCGCAAAGCCGCGGCCAGGCCACGGTGCGCCATGCCGGCGGCCTGCACGCGCGGCCGGCGGCCTTGGTGCAGAACGCGGCGCGTCAATATCGCGCCAGCGTGCGGGTGGAATTCAACGGCCAGGCGGCCAATGCCCGCAGCGTGGTGGCCTTGATGGGCCTGGGCGTGGCCGAGGACGACGATGTGGCGGTGCTGGCCCAGGGCGAGGATGCCGCCGCGGCCGCGGCCGCGGTGATCACCGCCTTGCAGACCCGCACCGAATCCGGCCACGGCGCGCCGGCGACGGTCGTCAGCGCGCCGGCGCGCGACCTGCCGGCCGGCTGGATAGGCGGCGTGTGCGCCGCGCCGGGCCTGGCCATCGGCCAGGTGGTGCGCCTGGACGCTTTCGAGCCGGCGCTGCCGGAGTTCGCGGTCAACGCCGACGAGGAACGCGAACAGCTGCGCCGGGCGCTGGCTCAAGTCAGCTCCGGCATTGCCACCGCCATCGACGACGCGCTGCGTCGCGGCCAGACCTCGCAGAGCGATATTTTCTCCGCGCATCTGGCGCTGGTGGAAGACCCTGAGCTGCAAGCCGCCGCCGAGCGGGACATCGCCGCCGGCCACGGCGCCGGCCACGCTTTCCGCCAGGCGGTGCGCACGCAATGCCGCGTGCTGTCCGGCCTGGGCAGCCCCTTGCTGGCGGAACGGGCAACCGATCTCAAGGACATCGAACGTCAGGTGCTGCAGGCGCTGCTCGGCGACGCGCAAGGCGCGCCCGAACTGTATCCGGCCTCCATCCTGGTGGCCGAGGACCTGGCCCCTTCCGAATTGACCCGGCTGCCGCGCGAGCGGGTGGCCGGCATTCTGTCCGCCGCCGGCGGCGCCAGCGGCCACGTGGCCATCCTGGCGCGCGCGCTCGGCATTCCGGCGCTGGTGGCGTGTGGACCGCAGGTGCTGCGGCTGGAAGCCGGCAGCCAATTGCTGCTGGACGCCGGCCAGGGCTGGTGTCAGCCGGAGCCGGACGCCTACGCCTTGGCCACCGCGCGGCAGCAGATGAGCGCGCTGGAACAGCGCCGCGCGGCGATGCGCGCCGACGCCGATGGCGCGGCGGTGACGCTGGATGGCGTGCGCATCGAAGTGGCCGCCAATATCGCCAATGAGCAGGACGCGCGCGACGCGGTGCTCCACGGCGCCGACAGCGTCGGCCTGCTGCGCACTGAATTCCTGTTCATCGACCGCCAGCACGCGCCGGATCGCTATGAACAGGCCAATGCCTATCAGGCGGTGCTGGACGAATTGCAGGGCCGCGCCGCCATCATCCGCACGCTGGACGTGGGCGGCGATAAGGAAGTGCCCTATCTGACCCTGCCGCCGGAACCCAACCCGGCCTTGGGCCTGCGCGGCATCCGCACCGGCTTCGCCCACCCGGAAATGCTGGACGAACAGCTGCGCGCGCTGCTGATGCTGCAGCCCTTGTCGCGGCTGCGCATCCTGGTGCCGATGATCGCCGAGGTCGGCGAACTGCGACGCCTGCGTCGGCGCATCGACGAACTGGCCGAGGAAATGGGGCTGAGCGAGCGGCCGCAGTTGGGCGTGATGGTGGAAGTGCCCTCCGCCGCGCTGCTGGCCGACCAACTGGCCGCCGAGGCCGATTTCCTGTCCATAGGCACCAATGATCTGACCCAATACACGCTGGCGATGGACCGCTGCAACGCCTCGCTGGCCGCCAGCCTGGACGCGCTGCATCCGGCGCTGCTGCGCCTGATCGCTCAGACCGTGGCCGGCGCCAGCCGGCACGGCAAATGGGTGGGCGTGTGCGGCGCGCTGGCTTCGGATCCGCTGGCGACGCCGGTGCTGGTCGGCCTCGGTGTCGCCGAGCTGTCGGTCAGCCCCGGCCTGGTGCCGGAGATCAAGGCCAGGGTGAGAACGCTGGAACAGCAAGGCTGTCGCCAGCGCGCAGAAGCGCTGCTGGCGCTGGACGCCGCCGCCGCGGTGCGCGCGCGCGCCGCCGAATGGTGGCCGCTGGATTGAAGTTCGAGGTTTGACGCGCATGCCGCGGGGACAACGCGGCAGCGAGACACTTAGCGCAACACACACAAGAAGGCTGGGACGCCATGCCTCCATGGCGACCAAACATTGGGAGATGAGACGTGAGTACCTCTGACAATAAATTCGCCGGCATCCAGCAGCTAGGCCGCGCGCTGATGCTGCCTATCGCCGTTCTGCCGGTGGCGGGCCTGCTGCTGCGCCTGGGCCAGCCCGATCTGCTCAACATCAAGATGATGGCCCAGGCGGGTGACGCCATTTTCGGCAACCTGGCGCTGATTTTCGCCATCGGCGTGGCGGTGGGCTTCGCCAAGGACAATAACGGCACCTCCGGCCTGGCCGGCGCCATCGGCTACCTGGTGATCACCGCGGTGCTGAAGGTGATAGACGAAAAACTCAATATGGGGGTGCTGTCCGGCATCCTGTCCGGCCTGGTGGCCGGCGCCTTGTACAACCGCTACAAGGACATCAAGCTGCCCAGCTATCTGGCCTTCTTCGGCGGCAAGCGCTTCGTGCCCATCGTCACCGGTTTTTCCATGCTGCTGCTGGGCGCGGTGCTCGGCTATGTGTGGATGCCGGTGCAGATCGGCATCGATAGCGTGGGCCGCTGGCTGATCGGCGCCGGCGAGATCGGCGTGTTCGCCTATGGCGTGCTCAACCGCGTGCTTATCGTCACCGGCCTGCATCACATCCTCAACACCATAGTCTGGTTCCAGGTGGGCGACTTCGCCAGTGCCGCCGGCAAGGTGGTGCACGGCGATCTGACCCGTTTCTTCGCCGGCGACAAGACGGCCGGCATGTTCATGTCCGGCTTCTTCCCGGTGATGATGTTCGGCCTGCCGGCCGCCTGCCTGGCGATGTACCGCACCGCCAAGCCGGAAAACAAGCAAGCCGTCGGCGGCCTGCTGTTCTCGATGGCGCTGACCGCGATGCTGACCGGCGTCACCGAGCCGGTGGAATTCGCCTTCATGTTCCTGGCCCCGGCGCTGTACGCCATCCACGCGGTGCTGACCGGCCTGGCCATGGCCTTGATGCACGCGTTCAACATCAAGCTGGGTTTCGGCTTCTCCGCCGGCCTGTTCGATTACCTGCTGAACTTCGGCCTGTCCACCAATCCGTTGTTGCTGATTCCGGTGGGCATAGGCTATTTCGCGCTCTACTACGTGCTGTTCGTGTTCTTCATCAAGAAGTTCGACCTCAAAACCCCGGGCCGTGAAGATGTCGTTGTGGCCATGGCGGCTGTCTCTGCCGGCAGCGGCCGCGCGCGCGCCTTCATCGCCGCGCTGGGCGGCGGCGCCAATCTGAAATCCGTTGACGCCTGCACCACCCGCTTGCGCCTGCAAGTGGCCAGCAATGACAAGGTGGACGAAGCCGCGCTGAAGGCGCTGGGTTCGCGCGGCCTGATCAAGCCGGCCGCCGGCAGCGTGCAAGTGGTGCTGGGACCGGAGGCGGATCTGATCGCCGACGAGATCCGCGTCGCGCTGGGCAATCCCGAAGCGGCTGCCGCGCCGTCCGCCACGGCGCCGGTTCAGGCCTTGGGCGAAGTGGTCGGCATCGACCGCGAACGCTGGCTGGCGGCGCTGGGTGGCGCGGCCAATGTGCGCAAGGTGGAGGCCGTGGCCGGCAGCCGGCTGCGGGTGGAAGTGGCCGACGCGGCCTTGGTGGACCAGGCGGCTTTGCAGCAGTTGGGCGCCAGCGGCGTCACCGCCTTCTCCGGCACGCTATTGCATATAGTATTGAATAGCGACGCTGGCGATTACGCGGCCGCGCTGCAGGGTTGAACACCGGACGGCGGGCAGCGGAATTTGACGCACGGCAAGCGCTGGCGGAATTTCCGCACTGTCGATGTTGGTAATTCGCCCACTACTTATGTAGCGAGTTGATTACAAGCGGAATCAGGCGGACAGTGGTGGCGCAGGGCACGGGAAGATGACCTTGCGCCATTTCAACTTGGAGGATGCATCATGACGTTGCGAGTTGCTATCAATGGTTACGGCCGCATCGGCCGCATGATTGTGCGTGCATGGCAAGAGCGCTATGCCGATCAGGACATCGAGATCGTCGCCATCAACGATCTGGCCTCGCCGGAGCTGCATGAACACCTGACCCGTTACGACAGCGTGCATGGTCCGTTCGCCGCTTCCGTGGCGTTGGACGGCGATCATCTGGTGGTCAATGGCAAGAAGATCAAGCTGCTGGCCATCCGCAACCCGGCCGAGCTGCCGTGGAAAGAATTGAACGTGGACGTGGTGATGGAATGCACCGGCTTGTTCACCTCCCGCGAAAAAGCCGGCGCGCATCTGCAGGCCGGCGCCAAGAAAGTGCTGATCTCCGCTCCGGGCGGCGAAGGCGTGGACGCCACCGTGGTTTACGGCGTCAACCATCAGCAGTTGAGCAGCGCGATGACCATCGTTTCCAACGCGTCCTGCACCACCAACTGTCTGGCCCCGATGGTGCAGCCGCTGATCGACACCATAGGCATCGAACGCGGTTTGATGACCACGGTGCACGCCTACACCAACGACCAAGTGCTGCTGGACACCGATCACAAGGATCTGCGCCGCGCCCGTTCCGCCGCCGTGTCCATGATCCCGACCAAGACCGGCGCCGCCGCCGCGGTTGGCCTGGTGCTGCCGCAGCTGAAAGGCAAGCTGGACGGTTTCGCCGTGCGCGTGCCGGTCAGCAATGTGTCGCTGGTGGACCTGACCTTCACCGCCGGCCGCGATACCAGCAAGGAAGAAGTGAACCAGCTGATCACCGCCGCCGCCAACGGCCCGTTGAAGGGCGTGCTCGGCGTCAACACCTTGCCGCTGGTGTCCTGCGACTTCCTGCACAACCCGGCGTCCAGCACCTTCGACGCGACGCTGACCCGCGTGATCGGCGGTCGCGAAGTCAAAGTGCTGGCCTGGTACGACAATGAATGGGGCTTCTCCAACCGTATGATCGATACCGCGGTGGCCTGGCAGGCCGCCAAGTAAGCTCGCCGGCTGTTGCACCGCTCAGGCCATGGTTCCAAGGAACCATGGCCTGATTTCATTCCGGCGCACCGCGGTAGCGCAGGCAGGCTTCGCCAAAGGCCAGCAGCCGTCGCTGCTCGTCGAACGCTTCCGCGCTGGCATGGTAGATGCGCCGCCCCTGGCTGCGCAGGGTGGCCACCGTGTGGATGCGGCCGGCGCAGACCTGGCGAGTGAAGCTGGTGGTCAGCGACAAGGTGACGCAGGCGCGCGGCGTCTCGCCCAGCGGCCGCCAGGTGCCACACAGCCCGCAGGCCGCGTCCAGCAAGGCGGCGTAGACGCCGCCGTGCACCACGCCGGCCGGGTTCAAATGCCGAGGGCCGATGTCCAGTTCGACGATGGCAAGGCCGGCTTCCCAGCGGACGACGTGGAAGCCCAGCAGTTCGCGCAAGCCGTGCTCGGGGGCGGCGGGGGAAACAAAGTCGGTCATTGATCTTTGCCTTTGATCTGCCACGGCACCGCTGGGTAATTCAGCTTGCCGGTGGCCTGCGCGGCGGGCGAGACCAGCACCACGCGGCCGCCGTCCTGATGCTGGCCTATGTATTGGGTGAAGTGGGGATTGTCGCCATTGGCGTCGAAGCTGAGCGGGCCGATCAAGGTGTCGCGCCGGGTGTTGCGCAGCTCCGCCGCCAGTCCGCCGGGGCGTTTCAGGCTGCCCTTGTCGGCGGCGCGGGCGATGGCCTCGAACAAAACCTGGCCTTGCACATAGGCCATCTCGCTCATGTAGTCCGGCGCATTCCGGTAGCGCGCATGGTAGCTGGCGTAGAAGCGTCGACCGGCCTCGGTTTTGAAACTGGGTGGATAGGACAGCAAGGCCGCTCCCAGCACATTGTTGACCAGTTCCGGGAAATCGGCGGCCATCTTCGAGGTGGCCAGGCCCCAGACCCCCAGCATAGCCTTGACCTCCGGCTTGAGCACGCGGGCGGCGCGCAGCATGCCGATATAGTCGTTTTCATAGGCGATCATCACGATGATGTCCGGCTTGTCCCGCAGCCGCACCTTGTTGAGCAAGGGCTTGAAATCCTGCACCCCGGGTTCGAAGCCATGCATGAGGTTGCGTCGGATGCCGCGTGCCTGGTTGTGCCGCAGCAGCAGCTGAGCCAACTCTTGGCTGGCATCGCGGTTGGAATAAAGAATGGACACCGATGCGACGCCGACCTCTGCGAGGAAGCGGGACACCGCCCGCGCATAGCCGTTGTTGTCGTTGATGCGAAAGAAGTTGGACAGGCCGCGGCGGCTGAGGCCCTGGCTCAGCGCGCCGCTGGTCAGGTAGACCAGGCCCAGCCTGTTGGCGCTGTCCGAGGCCGGAGCGACGATATTGGAGCTGTAGCCGCCGACGATGGCGACGACGCCCTGGCTGGCCAGCCGTTCGACCGCGGCCACCGCCTTGGCCGGCGCGGACTCGTCGTCCTGCACCAGCAAGCGGATGCGATGGCGCGACTGGGACTGGTTGAAGTCGGCGGCGGCGGTGGCGATGCCGCGTTCCATTTCGCTGCCGACGCGAGCCAGGCCGCCGCTGAGCGACAGCGGCACGCCGACCAGGAATTCGGCGGCGCGGCAGTCGGCGGCGAGGGCGCTGGAGATGAGGATGCCGAGCAACAGCCCGCCGTTTAAGACCGGCACCGGACGCGCCCGTGGTGCCGGTTTGTGCAAGCGCCGCGTGGTTTCCGGCCGGGGGCATTGTGAGTTGGGATCGTGAATCATCATCGACTCCTTTTGCTAATGGTCGTTGTCGAAGTCCATCGCGGCCAGACTACGCGCCATGTCCAGCAGCCGCGGTCCGATGTCTTCCTCCAGCCGGCGGCGCTTGAGCTGGAAGCTGGGTCCGCCGCAGTTGAAGGAGATCAGGCCGTGGCTGGGATGGCGCATCGCGACGCCGACTGAGTTGACGCCGCGCTGCCACTCGCCCAGAGACAGGCAGAAACCGCGTTCGGCGTAATCGCGGAATGCCTGTTCCAGCGACAGCCGGATGGCGGCCCAATCGTCGGGGCGGCGGCGGCGGAGGTGTTCCAGCAGAAAGGCGCGTTCGGTTTCCGGCATGGCCGCCAGGCAAGCCTTGCCCATGGCTGAACTGTGCAGCGGAATGCGCGAGCCGACCTGGCGGCGCATGGTGAGGTGGGCCTCGCTGTGCGCCACGTGCAGATACACCATGTCCAAGCGGTCGCGGGCGCCTATCGCCACCGCGGCCTGGGCCTGGCGCGCCAGCGCCGCCATCGGCGCATGCGCGGCGTCGCAGATGGCCAGATTGCCCAGCATCGCATAGCCGAAGGCCAGCACGCCGATTTCCAAATGGTATTTGCCGGAGGCCGGCGTGTAGCGCAGATAACCCAGCCGGGTCAGCGTATGCGTCAGGCGCGACACCGTGGGGCGGGGCAGACCGCTGCGGCATGCCAGTTCCTGATTGCCCAGCGCCTTGCCGTCCGGAGTGAAGCAGCGCAGCAGTTCCAGGCCGCGCGCCAGCGCGGTGACGAATTGCCGCTTATCGTCGGCTTCCACCATGTCTGGCGCCAGCAGCGGCCAGTCCGGAAAGCTGGGCTTCATTGCATCCCCTTCGCTGACGGGCCAGCCATCGGCAACCGGCCCAGAGTGCGCTTCCACTGTATGCGCCGGGGTGGCGGAAGGGGATTGTTTCGAAATTAAGTTTCGCTGTGCGAAATTGCCCGCGTCACTGCGGCGGGGTGCTAGCGCAGGAACGATTAAAAATCAGATAGTTGGGGGCAGAGAGGCGTTGGTGCGGGCTGTGGCCATTTGACCACAAGCGTTTTCAGTCGTCCTGCTGCAGATCGGGTAGGCGTGGCGGCACCGGAACCTCGATCACGATCGAGGTCTTGGTATCGCCGAACTGCATCAGGCGCGCGATCAATGCCTGCAGCGTGGGCATATTGTCCACCACCACCTTCATCATCAGCCCGCTGGTGCCGGTCACCGACATGCATTCGATGATCTCCGGCATGGTGCGGATTTCCTCTATCACCGCGAAGTACTCCAGATGCTTGACCGTCAGCTCTATCATGCAGCAGATCGGCATGCCCACCTTGTTGGGGTCGATGGTGGCGCGGTAGCCGGTGATCACTCCGCCGCGCTCCAGTTTGCTCACCCGGTCCGCCACCGCCGGCGGCGACAGGTTCACGCGCCGGGCCAGTTCCGCGAAGCTGATGCGGGCGTTTTCGTGCAGTGCGGCGATGATTTTTCTATCAAACTTATCCATTCTTCGATTATAAGGAAATATGACGAAACAAACTTATAAAAAAAGGTGAAATGGCTGAAAATCCAATCAACCATCTGATAAAAACGCCTGTTTGCTACGTAAAATGCTGGCCGTATCAGGGTTGGCCGCACTGTCCCGCGGCCCGCCTGTCCAGATCCGTTGCGGATGAGAACTGTCCCAATACGCTCTCATTTGAAACTGTCCTGGTGATCTCTTTGTCCCTGGTCTCTAGTCAGATCAAATCTGTATTGACGACGACCATTCCGGGCCTGTTCACAGCAACAGGCCCGTTTTTTTTGGCTTTGGCGACGTCTACGGCTGGCGCGTTAAAATAATCTGCGCCAAAGTGGGAAAGTTTGACGAAATGTCATATTTTTGTAATCACCCGTTTTTATCCTTGCCACACACTCAAACGGGAATGGATCAACCATGCCAGCCAATATCTTGCTTGTTGAAGACGAACCGGCAATCCAGGAGCTGATTGCCTTCAACCTGGCGCAGGCCGGCCACCATGTGCTGCGGGCCAGCACCGCCGAAGCGGCGCTGACGCTGGTGCGCAACGCGCTGCCGGATCTGGTGCTGCTGGACTGGATGCTGCCGGGCGCCAGCGGCGTGGACATCGCCAAGCGCCTGCGCGCCGACGAGCGCACCCGCCATGTGCCCATCATCATGCTGACCGCGCGCTCGGACGAGCAGGACAAGATCACCGGTCTGGAAACCGGCGCCGACGATTACATCACCAAGCCGTTCTCGCCGCGCGAGCTGCTGGCGCGCATCAAGGCGGTGCTGCGCCGCCGCGCGCCGCAGATGACCGACGATGCGGTGGACGTGCAAGGCCTGCGGCTGGACCCGGTCACCCATCGCGTCACCGGCAACGGCGGCGTCATCGATCTGGGCCCCACCGAATTCCGCCTGCTGCACTTCTTCATGACTCATCCGGAGCGGGTGCATTCGCGCTCCCAGTTGCTGGACCAGGTATGGGGCGACCATGTGTTCGTGGAAGAACGCACCGTGGACGTGCATATCCGCCGGCTGCGCAGCGCGCTGGAGGGCACCGGCCACGATGCGCTGATCCAGACCGTGCGCGGCACCGGCTACCGCTTCTCCACCCAGCAGTGAGGCCTGATGCCTGAATTCCTGAAACGCACGCTGGCCTCGCTGCTGGCGACCGCCGTCATCGGCCTCGGCTTCTGGCTGGGTTCATCGGCGGAAGACGGACTGATCGCGGTGGCCATCTGCCTGGGCAGTTGGCTGGCCTTCAATCTCTACCATGTGGCGCTGCTGCTGCGCTGGCTGCAACGGCCGACGCCGGAGCGGGTGCCGGATGGTTTCGGCGTCTGGCACACCATCTTCATGACGCTGTACCGCATCACGCGCACCCAGAGCCAGAGCCAGAGAAAACTCACCCACGCGCTGGAACGTTTCATCAACGCTGGCGAGGCGATGCCGGACGGGGTGGTGGTGCTGGACGAGCACGACCGCATCGAGTGGATCAACCCGATGGCGGTGGAGCATCTGGGCCTGGACCGCAAACGCGACGTGGGCAACCAGGTTCTCAATCTGATCCGCCAGCCGGCCTTTCACGCCTATATGAGCGAAGCGCGCTTCAGCCAGCCGCTGGTGCTCAACTTCGTGCAGCCGCGCGAACTGGTGATCTCCTTGCAGATGGTGCCCTTCGATTCCACCCGCAAGCTGCTGCTGACCCGCGACATCACTCAGCTGGAACGGGTGCAGACCGTGCACAAGGATTTCGTCGCCAATGTCTCGCACGAATTGCGCACTCCGCTGACGGTGGTGGGCGGCTTTCTGGAGACGCTGGGGGATATGCCGCAGGTGGACGACACCACCTTCCGCCAGTTCCTGCCGATGATGCTGGAACAGTCACGGCGCATGCAAAGCCTGGTCGAGGACCTGCTGACCCTGTCCAAGCTGGAGAACAGCCCCAAGGCGACGGTGTCGGAGCGGGTGGACATGCAGGACATGCTGGACACGCTGATGGTGGAGGCCGAGGGCCTGTCCCACGGTCGTCATCAGGTCAAGCTGGACCGGCACAGCGACGCCTGGTTGTGGGGCAGTCAGCAGGAACTGCATTCGGCCTTCGGCAACCTGGTGTCCAACGCGGTGCGCTACACGCCGGAGGGCGGCTGCATCACGTTGAGTTGGAAGGAGGAGGGCGAGCAGTTGCGCTTCTCTGTCAGCGACACCGGCATCGGCATCCCGCGCGAGCATATCCCGCGGCTGACCGAGCGTTTCTACCGGGTGGACCGCGGCCGTTCGCGCGGCAGCGGCGGCACTGGCCTGGGCCTCGCCATCGTCAAGCATGTGCTGGCGCGCCACCATGCGCGGCTGGAGATCCGCAGCGAGCCGGACAAGGGCAGCGTATTTTCCGCGGTGTTCCCGCGCGACCGCCGCAGCGGCTCGCAAGCGGCCTGAGCGCCGCGCCGCGGGGCCGCATGCGGCGTATTCTTGCAAGCTTGGGTCGGCGCTCTTGGCGCGCCGCTCCAAGCGGGTTAGGATGTCCGTTTTAGCCCGCCGATTTTAGAACCTGTTCAAAGTCTGCTGCGCTTCGGCGATACGGCGTTAGAAACCCGCTTCGAAATGCTCATGTACCGTATGTGCATTCCGCTTCCTCGGCTGTTTTCGTCTTGTCTCGCCCTTGTGCGCGAGACTCTGAACAGGCTCTATGGCGCGGCCACCACCGGCCGGCTCGGCGACGCCGGGCCCGCTCTGACTTTATCCTGGATCGTTCCACCATGAATCGACTGCAATCCATCCGCCCCTTCGGCCAGCGCATCTGGCTGGACAATCTGTCCCGCGAACTGATCGCTTCCGGCGAACTGGCGCGCCTGCTGGCCGACGACGGCATCGCCGGCGTGACCTCCAATCCGGCGATCTTCTACAAGGCGATCAGCGGCGACGCCAGCTACCAGGCCGATCTGGCCCGTCTGAAGGCGGACGCCGGTCTGTCGGCCGAGGCGCGTTACGAAGCGCTGGTGGTGCCGGACATCCAGGCCGCCTGCGATCTGTTGCGCGGCCAGTACGACGCCAGCCAGGGTAATGACGGCTATGTCAGCCTGGAAGTGTCGCCGGAGCTGTCCAACGACGAGGCCGGCACCCTGGCCGCTGCGCGCCGCCTGTGGGCGGAAATCGCCCGCCCCAACGCCATGATCAAGATTCCGGCCACCGCCGCCGGCATCCGCGCGTTTCAGGCGCTGACCCGCGAAGGCGTCAACGTCAACATCACCCTGCTGTTCTCGCTGCCGCAAGTGGAGGCGGTGTGGGACGCCTACATCGCCGGCCTGTCCGCCCGTCTCGCCGACGGCAAGGATGTGTCCGGAATCAAGGCGGTGGCCAGCTTCTTCCTGTCCCGCGTCGACAGCCTGCTGGACCCGCAAGTGGGCGCCGCTCATCAGGGCAAGGTGGCCATCGCGCTGTCCAAGGCCGCTTACGCCCGCTACCGCGAGCGTTTCCATGGCGCCGAGTTCGCCGCCTTGAAAGCCGCCGGCGCGCGTCCGCAATACCTGCTGTGGGCGTCCACCGGCACCAAGAACGCCGCTTACTCCGACGTGCTCTACGTGGAAAGCCTGATTGGCGACGAAACCGTCAACACCGTGCCGGACGGCACGCTGGCCGCCTTCCGCGACCACGGCCAGGCCGCGCTGACGTTGCCGCAAGGCATGGACGACGCGCAGACCCTGCTGCACGCGGTGGGCGCGGCCGGCGTGGATCTGGCCGCCGCCGGCGAGAAGCTGCAGCGGGATGGCTTGAAGCTGTTCGAGGATGCGTTCGAGCAGTTGCTGAAGCTGACCGCCTGAGAATGTAAACAGGCACTGAGCGCGGCAAGATAAAAAGGCTGACCGCTACGGTCAGCCTTTTTTGCGCGTGCGGCCGGGAGCGGCCGTCGCTCAGGCGGCCTGCTGCATCCGGCGCGCCGCCATGCGCTGCCCGGCGGCGCTCATCTCTTCGGCGCTGATGGCCGAGGCGGCGGTGGGAAACAGCCAGCTTTCCTCGGCGGCGGCGTGTTCGCGGTACTGGCGCGCGAACTCGGCCAGCTCATTGCGGCTGATGCTGTGGATCTTGCCGTCGCGCAGCGCCAGCAGATCGTCGCGGATCGCGTTCCAGCAGGAATGCAGATAACCGTGTTCGGCGCTCAGCTGCTCCAGCCGCGAGGCGGCGGTGGGCACCCGCTGCAAAATCAGCGGGAACAGCTCGTCCTCCTCGTCGGTATGATGGGCGGGGCCGGCCAGGTCGAAATAGCGGACCACGCCGTCTATCGTATTGCGGGCGGCCTCGTTGACGCCGTGTTGCTCGATATAGGATGGCAGCTGGTCCAGCTGATCGCAGAAGCGGCGAATCTTGTCATGGCAGGCCAGCAGCATTTCCAGCGGCTGTTCGAAGCTGGGCGCGGCGGCGCTGCTCAAGGTGTCCAGGGTCAGCATTGGCGTTCTCCTGTAGTGGGTGACGGGCTGCATTCTGCGGCATGGAGCGGGCTGCGGCCATGATCCGGCTCAAGCCGGCGCGTGGCGGCGCTAGAATGCCGGGGCGGCCTTGCCGCTCCCCGGTTGTTCTTGATACTGCGTTGGCCGGCAGAAAACAAGTGAGATATTGGACTGTTCCGATGACTAAAATGTTGCGTGCGCAAGCGCTGTGCCACAGGAGGTTGGATGCAAGCCCCGTTTGAAGTGAAATGCCTGGATCTACGCGAGGCGGCGTTGGCCGCGCGCGCCTTGGAGTTGCAATTGGCGGCCCACCAGCTGGAAGCGGAATGGCTGTCCTATCCGCAGCTGCCCTTGCTATGGGCGGATCTGGCCGCGGCGCGGGCCTGCGCCGACAGAGTCTGGGGCGCGTTCGAGGGCGAGGCGCTGCGCGGCCTGCTGGTGGCCTCGCGCCGCGACGACGATGGCTTGCACATTGAACGAGTGGTGGTGGATCCGCAACACTTGCGCGCCGGCTGGGGCTATCGTCTGCTGAACCGGGCGCTGGTGGGTGAGCGCGAGGTCAGCGTGGACACCGCCGAGGTCAATATCGCCGCGTTGTCCTTGTACCGCAAGGCCGGCTTCGTCGCCGAGCAGCGCTGGTCCACGCCGGATGGGCTGATGCTGTGGCGCTTGAATTATCAGCCGCCGCAGCCGCCGGAGTTCCAGCTATTGGACGATGGCTGGGTCGACGGCGCGCGCAGGCTGCCCTCGCCCAATCACGATGAACGCGCCGAGGGCATGGCGCCGGAGTTGCTGGTGGTCCATAACATCAGCCTGCCGCCGTATCGCTACGGCGGGCTGGGCGTGGAGCAGCTGTTCCAGAACCGGCTGAATCCGGACGAGCATCCGTTCTATGCCGAGATCCAGCAGCTGCGGGTGTCGTCCCATTTCTTCATTCGTCGCTCCGGCGAGCTGCAACAGTTCGTGCCGGTGACGCGGCGCGCCTGGCATGCCGGCGTGTCCAGCTGGCGGGGGCGTGAGCGCTGCAATGATTTTTCCATAGGCGTGGAACTGGAAGGCTGCGATTTCGAACCGTTCAGCGAGGCGCAATACCGCACGCTGCAAGCGCTGACGCTGGCATTGCGGCGCAAGCTGCCGCTTAGCGCCATCATCGGCCATGAGCACATCGCGCCGGGTCGCAAGACCGATCCCGGCCCGTTCTTCGATTGGGCGCGGGCGGAGGCGGACAGCGGTCTGCGGCGCTAGAGTCGGCCACGAAAAAACCGGACGGGCAAGGCCGGTCCGGCTTGTGAGCGGGGCGGGAGGCGTTACAGCTCGACTTGCGCGCCCAGCTCCACCACTCGGTTGGTCGGCACCTGGAAGAAGTCGGTGGCGCGCATCGCGTTCTTGCTCATCCACACGAACAGCTTCTCGCGCAGTCGCGACATGCCTGGACGCTCGGTGGACACGATGGTCTCGCGCGACAGGAAGAAGGACGTGTCCATCAGTTCGAAGGCCAGGCCCTGGGCGGTGCAGTCCTCCAGCACCTGCAGCACGTTCGGGTCTTCCTTGAAGCCGTAGCGGGCCACCACGCGCCAGAACGAGGCCGACATCTGCACGATCTCCAGCCGCTCCTCCTCCGCCACATAGGGCACATCCTCGGTGCGCACCGTCATCAACACCACCCGCTCGTGCAGCACCTTGTTGTGCTTGAGGTTGTGCAGCAGCGCGTGCGGCACGCCGTGCAGGGTGCTGGTCAGGAACACCGCGGTGCCCTGCACCCGCGTCGGCGGGTAGGCTTCCAGATTTTCGATGAAGCTGTCCAGCGGCAGCGCCTGGTCGCGCAGGCGCGTGAACAGCAGCTCGCGGCCCTGTTTCCAGGTGCTCATCAGCGTGAAGATGGCCATGCCCAGCACCAGCGGCAGCCAGCCGCCGTCGGCCACTTTGTGGATGTTGGCGCTGAAGAAGCCCAGATCTATGGTGGCGAACAGCAGGGTGATGCCCAGCGCCAGTGGCAGCGGCCAGCGCCAGTTGACCCGGGCCACCACGAAGAACAGGCAGGTGGTGATCAGCATGGTGCCGGTGACGGCGATGCCGTAGGCGGCGGCCAGGCTGGACGAGGTCTTGAAGGTCAGCACCACCACCATCACCGCGATCAGCAGCGCCCAGTTGATGAAGGGCATGTAAATCTGTCCGATCTCTTTTTCCGAGGTGTGCTGCACTTCCAGCCGCGGGCAGTAACCCAGCTGGATGGCCTGGCGGGTCAGCGAGTAAGCGCCGGAAATCACCGCCTGCGACGCGATCACCGTGGCCAGCGTCGCCATCACGATCAGCGGCAGCAGCGCCCAGTCCGGCGCCAGCAGGAAGAAGGGATTCTTGATCGCAGCCGGGTTCTGCATCAGCAGCGCGCCCTGGCCGAAATAATTCAGCGCCAGGCCGGGCAGCACCAGGCTGAACCAGGCGCGGCGGATGGGCGAGCTGCCGAAATGGCCCATGTCGGCGTACAAGGCCTCGGCGCCGGTCAGCGCCAGCACCACCGAGCCCAGGGTCAGGAAGGAGCCCCAGCCGTTGTGGCCGATGAAGTGCAGCGCGTGGTAGGGATTGAGCGCTTGCAGCACCTGCGGCGCTTGCAGGATCTGGTGCAGGCCGAGCAGGCCCAGCACGGAAAACCAGATCAGCATGATGGGGCCGAACAGCAGGCCGACGCTGGCGGTGCCGAAGCGCTGCAGCAGGAACAGGCCGGTCAGCACGCCGATGGCCATCGGCAGCACATAGCTTTCCATCGCCGGCGAAATCAACTCCATGCCCTCGGCGGCGGACAAGACCGACACCGCCGGGGTGATGATGGCGTCGCCGTAGAACAGCGCCGCGCCAAACAGCCCCAGCAGCACGATTTTCCAGCGCGCGGCGTGGGTGGTGTAGTGGCGGGCCAGCGCCATCAGCGCCATGATGCCGCCTTCGCCGCGGTTGTCGGCGCGCAGCACGAAGGCGACGTATTTGATGGAAACCACGAAAATCAGCGACCAGAAAATCAGCGACAAGATGCCGAAGATGTTTTCCGGGGTGGTGGGGATGCCCTGGCCGGTGAAGCACTCGCGCAGGGTGTACAGCGGACTGGTGCCGATGTCGCCGTATACCACGCCCAGAGCGGCCAGGGTCAGGCCAGCCATGGCCTGTTTGTTGTGATCCTGCATAAGCATCCAATGGAATTGATTCGTCATCGTATATTGCTGCACAGCAATATCGATGGTTCTTGAGCGCGCAGATTACTCCAGAGGTCTGGGTAAGCCAAGCAAAGGCCGCGCAAGTGCCGGGATGTGTTCTTGTAAAACGACAGAGTTCGGCCGCTGGCTTGCGCGGCCGGCGCATCTGGGGTAGCCGGCAGGGCGGCGAGACACGCATCTTTATAGCGCAAATAGGCGATACCGGCGCAAGGCTTGGCCGCGAGGCGCGGCAAACGCTACAATCAAGCCCTCATTACACCGTATTACCAAGGACGCATCATGCGCGCATCGCAGTTTTTCATTTCCACCCTGAAGGAAGCCCCCGCCGACGCGGACATCGCCAGCCAGAAGCTGATGATGCGCGCCGGTTTCATCCGCAAAGTGGCCGCCGGCATTTACTCCTGGATGCCGATGGGCCTGCGCAGCGTGCGCAAGGTGGAAAACATCGTGCGCGAAGAGATGGTGCGCGCCGGCGCGATCGAGGTCAGCCTGCCGGTGGTGCAGCCGGCCGGGCTGTGGCAGGAAACCGGACGCTGGGACAAGATGGGCGAGGAGCTGCTGCGCTTCAAGGATCGCCATGAGCGCGACTTCGCCTTGCAGCCCACTTCCGAAGAGCTGATCACCGACATCGCCCGCAACGAGTTGCGAAGCTACCGCGCGCTGCCCAAGAACTTCTTCCAGATCCAGACCAAGTTCCGCGACGAGCGCCGCCCGCGCTTCGGCGTGATGCGCGGCCGCGAGTTCACCATGAAGGACGCTTACTCCTTCGATCGCAGCGTCGAAGCCGCCGGCGTCAGCTATGACAATATGTATGCCGCCTACTGCCGCATCTTCGACCGCCTGGGCCTGAGCTACCGCGCCGTCGCCGCCGACACCGGCGCGATTGGCGGCGACCGCTCGCATGAATTTCAGGTGATCGCCGACACCGGCGAGGACGCCATCGTCTACTGCCCGGACTCCGACTACGCCGCCAATATCGAGCTGGCCGAAGCGGTGGCCCCGGCCGGCGAGCGCGCGGCCGCAGGCGCGGCGATGGCCAAGGTGCACACGCCCAAGGTCAAGACCATCGCCGATCTGGTGGACTTCCTGAAAGTCGATATCAAGCAGACCGTCAAGGCGGTGGTGGTGGACGGCGACGAAGATCAGCCGGTGCTATTGCTGGTGCGCGGCGACCACGAGCTGAACGAAGTCAAGGCCGAGAAAATCGCCGGCATCAAGAAGCCGCTGACTTTCGCCGCTCCGGCCGCGATCAAGGCCGCCTTCGGCGCCAATCCCGGCTCGCTGGGCCCGGTGGGCTTCAAGGGCCGCGTCATCGCCGACCGCACCGTCGCCAAGATGGCCGACATGATCACCGGTGCCAACGAGGACGACCAGCACTATACCGGCGTCAACTTCGGCCGCGATTGCGCGGAGCCGGAAGTGATGGACATCCGCAATGTGGTGGCCGGCGATGCCTCGCCGGACGGCAAGGGGGTGTTGGCGATCCAGCGCGGCATCGAAGTGGGCCATGTGTTCTATTTGGGCACCAAGTACTCGGAAGCGATGAACGCCACCTTCCTGGACGAGGACGGCAAGCCCAAGCCGTTCGAGATGGGCTGCTACGGCATCGGCGTCACCCGTATTCTGGGCGCGGCGATCGAGCAGAACTTCGACGATAAGGGCATGATCTGGCCGGACGCCATCGCGCCGTTCAGCGCGGTGATCTGTCCGGTGGGCTATGACCGTTCCGCCGAGGTGAAGGCCGCCGCCGACGCCTTGTATCAAGGCCTGCTGGCCAAGGGCGTGGACGTGATCCTGGACGACCGCGGCGAACGCCCGGGCGCGATGTTCGCCGACTGGGAGCTGATAGGCGCGCCGCACCGCATCACCATCGGCGACCGCGGCCTGAAGGAAGGCAAGGTCGAGTACCAGCACCGCCGCGATGAAGCGGCGAGCGCGCTGGCCGCGGATGCTATGCTGGAACAAGTGCTCGCCAAACTGGGGCTGTGACCGCCATATGATCCGATCCGGCATCGTCGTGTTGTTGGCCGCGCTGGCAGCGATGCCGGCGTGGGCCGGCGCGCAGAAGGAAGAGGCGCTGGCCGCCAACGTCGCGTCCACCATGCGTCGTTCGGTGTCCGACGCCAACGCGCCGCGGCTGGTGTTCGACGACCAGCGCGAAGCCGACGCCTGGCTGGGCGAAATGTCCAGCCGGCTGGCCAAGCGGATTCCGGACAAGTGGACGCGCGAGCGCCTGCTGACCGCCATTCACTACGAAGCCACCCGCGCTGGCCTGGATCCGCAACTGGTGCTGGGCCTGGTTCAGGTGGAGAGCGGCTTCAACAAGTACGCGATCTCCGGCGTCGGCGCGCGCGGGCTGATGCAGGTGATGCCGTTCTGGGTGCGCAGCATAGGCAATCCGCAGCACAATCTGTTCGATCTCACCACCAATCTGCGCTACGGCTGCACCATTTTGCGCTACTACCTGGATATCGAGCGCGGCAATCTGTTCCGCGCGCTGGGCCGCTACAACGGCAGCCTGGGCCGCGCCGAGTATCCCAATCTGGTGATGGGCGCCTGGAAGGGCCGCTGGCACTGGGTGGCGCCGTTGCCGGTGAAGACGGCGTCGGTCGCGCCGCTACAACTGCGCTGAAGCGCGGATGCAAAAAAACCGGCGCTGGGATCCAGGCCGGTTTTTTTATCGCTTCATAGCGGCAGGCTACAGGAGTGAGCGCGCATCTCAATCCTCCTGGGTTTGCAGCATTTTCTTCAGCAAGCGCGCCAGCGTCGCCCGCTCCTCCGCGTCCAGCATCTCGATCAGTTCCGCTTCCGCCGACAGATGATTGCCGACGGCGTCCTCGATCACCTCGAAGCCCTTGGGCGTCAGCGTCACGATCACGCCGCGGCGGTCGGCCGGGTCCGGCGAGCGGGTCACCAGGCCGGCTTCTTCCAGCCGGTTGATGCGGTTGGTCAGCGCGCCGGAGGAAATCAGCACCATGCCCTGCAGTTGATTAGGAGACAGTTGAAACGGTTCGCCGCCGCGGCGCAGCGCGGCCAGCACGTCGAATTCGCCGACATTCAGATTGTGGCGCGCCAGATCGTGCAGCACGCGGCGGGTGACAAAATACTCCATCCGCACAAGGCGGCCGACCACTTCGGTGGAGGACGGGTCCAAGTCCGGGCGAACCTCGCGCCACAGGGCCACGATACGGTCAATCTGGTCTGGTGCTTGTTGCATCACTGACGGTTCCTGATGTGTGGGTGACAACTGGATGACTACCGGGCGCAGAGATTAGCACGGCTTGAAGCTAGTTTATCTTCATATGAAGCATAGTCGCCAGCGATCGCCCACACTAGACGCGGCTTATTGGCGCATGCCCACCGCCAGCCGGTTGAAGGCGTTCATCAGGGCGATGGCGAAGCTGAGGTCGGCGATCTCCTCGGCGGTAAAATGCGCCTGCAGCGGCAGGTAGTGTCGGTCCGGCGCCTGGGTGACGGCGATATGCGTCAGCGACTCCGCCCACTCCAGCGCCGCGCGCTCGCGCGCGCTGAACCACTCGCTGACGCGCCAACCGGCCAGAGCATCGATGCGCTCATTGTCTTCCCCCCTGGCGCGCAAGGCCGACGCGTGCATTTTCAAGCAAAAGGCGCAGCCGTTGATCTGGGACACGCGCAGATAAACCAGTTCGATCAAGGGCAGGCCCAGGCTGCTGTGTTGCAGGCTGGCCTTGACGCTGGCCAGCCCCTGGTAGGCGGCGGGGGACAATTGGGCATAAGGCAGGCGCAGGGCCATGGCGATTCCTTTCATTCACGTTTGCGTAAGTGCAGCGCGAGTCTAGAAAAAAACCATTTGCGCAAATAGACTTAAAAAATCAAATTCAAATTGCAAAAATGAAATCATGCTGGATGATCTGCAACTTTTCGTGCGCATCGTCGACGCCGGCAGCCTGAATGCGGCGTCCCGCGTGCTGGAGATGCCGGCCGCCACCTTGTCGCGCCGGCTGCAGGCGCTGGAGCGGCGGCTGGGCTGCCGCTTATTGCACCGCAGCGCGCGGCGCATGGAGCTGACGGCGGAGGGCGGACAATACTACGAACATTGCCGGCCGCTGCTGGCCGCGCTGCAACAGCAGACGGAATCGCTGGGAACGGCGCTGAACCAGGTCAAGGGCGTGCTACGGGTGCTGTCGCCGTTGAGCCTGGGCAATGATCTGCTGGTACCGGTGTGGCGGCGCATGCTGCAGCGCTATCCGGAACTGCGGCTGGAACTGCGTCTGAACAATGCCATCGACGATTTGTTCAGCGGCATGGCCGATCTGGCCTTGCGCGTCGGCGAGCAGCCTGATTCGCGGCTGAACCAGCGCTTATTGGGCTGGGTGCGCACCTTGCTGGTGGCGTCGCCCGCCTATCTGGCGGAGCGGGGCGAGCCCGGCGCGCCGGAGGCGCTGGCGAACCATGCGCTGTTGCTGGCGGAACCGTTCGAACGCTGGCGGCTGCGGCGCGCGGCCGATGGCGCGGAATCGGAATTGCCGCCGGCCAGCTTGCAAGTCAACGATATGCTGCTGCCGCGCCGCTTGGCCGAGGCCGGCGCCGGCGTGGCGGTGTGCCCGCACAGCCTGTGCCATGCTCAATTGCGGGACGGCAGTTTGCGCCAGCTGTTGCCGGAGTGGGAAATGGCGCCGCGGCCGGTGTACGCGGTGTGGCCGCAACGGCGCCATGTGCCGGCGCGGGTGCGAGCATTGCTGGACGCCTTGACGGAGTTCACCGAGGCGGAGCCCTTGCTGGCGCGGCCTGCCTGCGTTTAGGGATCAGTCCGGCGCGGAGTCGCCGCGTCGTTTCTTGCCGGGATGCGGCGGTTTGGGCAGCACGATCTGGCGGGTGCCCGCCAGCCTGTCGTGCAGGAAGAGCTTGTCGCGGTCGTAAAACTTGGCCAGGAAGGGAATCAGGCACCAGCTCAGCGCCAGCCACAGCGCCTGCGGCTGGTGGCCGTAGGCGTTGGCCCAGCCGAGATAGGACACCGCCGGCATGCCGACGAACAAGGCCATGCCCACCAGATAGCGCACCGCCGCCTGTTTCCAGACGATGCCGCCGCCGTGGGCGTTGACCAGCTTGATGCGCCAGGTCTTCATCGCCACGGTCTGGCCGCTGCGCACCCAGCAATAGCCGAAGTAGCCGAACAGCGCGATGGCCAGCACCGCCTTGAGCAGCGTCTTGAACAGCGTGTCCTGGCCGATCAGCATCTGCAGCGGCGTCAGCACGGCGGTGACGGTGAGCAGCAAGGCGGCGACCAGCAGCAATTCATAGAACAGGCTGGCCAGGCTGCGTTTCAGCGTGGGCGGGGGCAGGGTGGCGTCAGCGGGAGGCATCTTGGGTCTTGTGTTGTAGCCGCAGGCGCTGGATGGCCTGCTGGCGTTGTTCGGGCGGCATCTGCTGCAGCGCTTTCCAATTGGCGCGAATTTCATCGCGCTGCTGCTGGCTCAGCTCTGACCATGCCTTCAGCTTCTGTTGCACGCGCAGGCGCTGCGTTTCCGGCAGTTGGCGGAACTGCGGCACGATGGCCAGCAGGTTCTGCTTCTTGTACGGCGCGTAGCGGTCCCATTCCTCGGCCAGCGGCGCCAGCACCTCCTGCTGCTCCGGGCTCAACTGCGCCCAGCCGGGATTGGCCGGCGGGCTGGCCTTGGCCGCCGGCGTCAGCAGGCCGCTCAGGCATAGCGCGAGCAGCAGCCGACGGCCGCTATTCATGCAGCCCCCGGCTGAAATGCGGCTCCAGCAGCGATTCGAACGGCAGGTCCTGCGCCAGCACCGCGGCGTCCACCGCCTCTTCTTCCAGCAGCAGGTCCTCGGCCAGCATCATGCCGGCGCCGGTCAGCAGCGCGAAGCCCAGCGCCAGGCTGCCTCGGCGCAGCAGCAGCACATGGCGCTGCGCCCACAGCCCCAGCCGTTCGCGCGAGGACTCCGCCTGGGCGGCCTGGGCATCGAAACGGGCCAGCGCGCGAGCGCGCGCCTGGCGCAGCTTGTGTTCCACGGCGGGGTCGAGATCGGCGCCGGCATGATCCAGCACGCGTGCGACGTGGCCGGGCAGGGGATTGGAAGGTTTCATAGCGTCACTCCCTTTTGCGTCAGGATGGCGGCCAGTGTGTGATTGGCGCGCGAGCAATGCGTTTTCACGCTGCCTTCGGAGCAGCCCATCACGCGCGCGGTGTCGGCAACATCCAGACCTTCCCAATAACGCAGCAAAAACGCCTCGCGTTGACGGGTGGGCAGCAGTTGCAGCGAAGCCTCGATCAGCACCGCGGTTTCCTTGCGCGCATACCAGCGCTCCGGGTTGTGCTGAGCCTCGTCGGCGGCCACGTCCAGCAGTTCCAGCGGATCCGGGCTGTCGTCCTCCTCGCGGGTGGGAATCAGCGAGGACAGCAGCGTGCTGACGAAGCGGCGCGCCTTGCTGCGGCGGTAGTAGTCGCGAATGGTGTTTTGCAGGATGCGCTGGAAGATCAGCGGCAGCTCCGCCGCCGGGGCGTGCGGATAGCGATCCGCCAGTTTCATCATCGAGTCCTGCACGATATCCAATGCGCTGTCTTCATTCTGGACCGCATACCACGCTTGCTTGAAAGCGCGTTTTTCCGCCGACTCGAGAAAGTCGGCCATTTCCTTGCGGCTAGCCATTGGATGAGAGTTTGAGTAGATGCCAACAGAAGATGGTAGCAGAGCGTCGCCGATTCGGCCAAGCCTGATTTTTTTCCTGAATTTACCGAGGCTTAGATGCATATTGCACCTGCACAAAAGCACTTGACCGGCTTCAAAGCTATACGCTAAGGTCGTCCGATACGGGATGAAACTAACACAAAGACAAAGAGGCGATATGCAGATATCGGGCGCGGAAGCGGTTGTCCGCTGCCTGCAGGAAGAAGGTGTCGAATTCGTTTTCGGCTACCCCGGCGGCGCGGTGCTGGAAATCTACGATGCCATTTTCCGGCAGGACAAATTCAAACATGTGCTGGTCAGGCACGAGCAGGCGGCGGTGCATGCCGCCGATGCCTACTCCCGTTCCAGCGACAAGGTGGGCGTGGCCCTGGTCACCTCCGGCCCCGGCGCGACCAATGCCGTGACCGGCATTGCCACCGCCTATATGGACTCCATCCCCATGGTGGTGCTGTCCGGCCAGGTGCCGTCTCCGGCCATCGGCCTGGACGCCTTCCAGGAAGTGGACATGGTGGGCATCACCCGCCCGTGCGTGAAGCACAACTTCCTGGTCAAGGATGTGAACGAGATCGCCGCCACCATCAAAAAGGCGTTCTACATCGCCAAGACCGGCCGTCCCGGCCCGGTGGTGGTGGACATCCCCAAGGACATCACCCAGCAGCGCACGGAATTCCAATACCCGGAAAGCGTGCATATCCGCTCCTACGTGCCGGCTACCCGCGGCCACCCGGGGCAGATCAAGAAAGCGGTGAACCTGCTGTTGGAAGCCAAGCGCCCCTTTATTTACGTGGGCGGCGGCGCGGTGCAGGGCAATGCCGCCGGCGAAGTGACCGAACTGGTCAAATCGCTGGGCCTGCCGTGTACCAACACCCTGATGGGCCTGGGCGCCTATCCGGGTTCCGATCCGCAGTTCCTCGGCATGCTGGGCATGCACGGCACTTATGAAGCCAATATGGCGATGCAGTACTGCGACGTATTGGTGGCCATAGGCGCGCGTTTCGACGATCGCGTGATCAGCGTGCCCTCGCACTTCCTCAGCCAGCCGAAGAAGATCATCCACATCGACGTGGACCCGTCCTCCATCTCCAAGCGGGTGAAGGCGGACATTCCCATCGTCGGCGACGTCAAGCATGTGCTGAAAGACATGCTGGACTTGCTGAAGCAATCCGGCCAGAAGCCGGACGCTCAAGCCCTGGCCGGCTGGTGGAAACAGATAGAGGAATGGCGCGGCCACAACTGTCTGCTGTACACCCCGTCCAGCGAGCTGATCAAGCCGCAATTCGTGGTGGAGCAGCTGTACGAGATCACCGGCGGCAAGGCCATCGTCACGTCCGACGTGGGCCAGCACCAGATGTGGGCGGCGCAGTACTACAAGTTCGACAGCCCCAAGCAGTGGCTGAACTCCGGCGGCCTCGGCACCATGGGCTTCGGCCTGCCGGCGGCGATGGGCGCGCAATTGGCCAATCCGGACGCCACCGTCGCCTGCATCACCGGCGAGGGTTCGATCCAGATGAATATCCAGGAGCTGTCCACCTGCAAGCAATACCACACCCCGGTGAAGGTGCTGGCGCTGAACAACCGCTATCTGGGCATGGTGCGCCAGTGGCAGCAGTTCTTCTATGGCACGCGTTACTCCGAATCCTATATGGACGCCTTGCCGGACTTCGTCAAAATCGCCGAGGCTTACGGCCATGTCGGCTTCAAGGTGGAAAATCCCGCCGATGTGGAGCCGGTGCTGAAGGAGGCGTTCAGCCAGAAGCTGAAAGAACGCCTGGTGTTCCTGGATTTCCGTACCGATCAGTCCGAGAACGTGTTCCCGATGGTGCAAAACGGCAAAGGTCTGGACCAGATGGACCTGCCCGCGCACATGAGCGAGGTGCAGAACGTGCCTTTCGAGAACAACCGTGACTACGGCAATATGTGTTGAGGCCAGCCGGTATGCGACATATCCTATCCATTCTTCTGGAAAACGAAGCGGGCGCATTGTCCCGCGTGGTGGGCCTGTTTTCGGCCCGTGCCTACAACATCGATTCGCTGACAGTGTCCACGACCGAGGACCCGACGCTGTCGCGCATGACTATCGTCACTCACGGTTCCGACGAAGTCATCGAGCAGATCACCAAGCAGCTCAACAAGCTGATCGAGGTGGTCAAGGTGATAGACCTCAATGAATCCGAGCACATCGAGCGCGAGCTGATGCTGATCAAGGTCCGCGCCACCGGCAAGGACCGCGAGGAGATGAAGCGCATGGCCGACATCTTCCGCGGACGCATCATCGACGTGACGGAAAAGACTTACACCATCGAGCTGACCGGTACGAGCGAAAAGCTCGGCGCCTTCATCGAGGCGGTGGACCGCACAGTGATCCTGGAAACGGTCCGTACCGGCGCATCCGGCATTGGTCGGGGTGAGCGGGTTCTGAAAATCTGACGCAGGCGGGCGCCGGCCCAGGGCCGGGCCGCCTAAACAAACGAAATCAAGGATTGCAAATGAAAGTTTTCTACGACAAAGACGCTGACCTCTCCATCATCAAGGGCAAGAAAGTCGCCATCATCGGCTACGGTTCCCAGGGCCATGCCCATGCGCAGAACCTGAAAGACTCCGGCGTGGACGTCGTGGTGGGCCTGCGCAAGGACGGCGCGTCCTGGAAGAAGGCGGAAGCGGCCGGCCACAAGGTCAAGGAAGTGGCCGAGGCGGTGAAGAAGGCCGACGTGGTGATGATTCTGCTGCCGGACGAGTCGCAGCCGGACGTCTACGGCAAGGACATCGCCCCCAATCTGAAGAAGGGCGCGGCGCTGGCCTTCGCTCACGGCTTCAACATCCATTACAACCAGATCGTGCCGCCGGCCGACGTCGACGTGATCATGGTGGCGCCGAAAGGCCCGGGCCACACCGTGCGCTCCGAATACCTGAAGGGCGGCGGCGTGCCGACGCTGATCGCGGTTTACCAGGACAAGTCCGGCAAGGCGCGCGACGTGGCATTGTCCTACGCGGCGGCCAACGGCGGCACCAAGGGCGGCGTGATCGAGACCAATTTCCGCGAGGAAACCGAGACCGATCTGTTCGGCGAGCAGGCGGTGTTGTGCGGCGGCGCGGTGGAACTGGTCAAGGCCGGCTTCGAAACCCTGGTGGAAGCCGGCTATGCGCCGGAAATGGCTTACTTCGAGTGCCTGCACGAACTGAAGCTGATCGTCGATCTGATGTACGAAGGCGGCATCGCCAATATGAACTACTCGATCTCCAATAACGCGGAGTACGGCGAGTACGTGACCGGCCCGGAAGTGGTGACCTCGGCCACCAAGGACGCGATGAAGAAGGCGCTGTACCGCATCCAGTCCGGCGAATACGCCAAGATGTTCATCCTGGAAGGCAAGACCAACTATCCAAGCATGACCGCGCGTCGTCGTCTGACCGCCGATCACCCGATCGAGAAAGTGGGCGCCGAACTGCGCGCGATGATGCCGTGGATCGCCAAGAACAAGCTGGTGGATCAGTCCAAGAACTGATGGCCGTTGGCCGTAGCCGCAATGATGAAGCCGGGCGCGCAGCCCGGCTTTTTTACGTTTGCGCCCAAGGGCGCTTATGCGGCGGAGAACAGCGCCGACCCGGCTGCGAGCGGATTCGCGCTCCAGGCGCTGTCGAAGCGCTGCAGCGCCGCGTCCAGTTCCGGACTGGAGGCGAACAGCAGCCGATAGGTGTCGGCCGGCAGGGTGGCGGCGCCGATGCCGGCGCGCGCGCATTGCATGAACTGCTCCGCCGACTTCACCGCCGCGCCCATGATCACCGTGGGTTGGCCATAGCGATCGAGAATCTGCTGCGACTCCCGCAGCAATAGGGCGGCATCCCGGCCGGCTTGTTCGATGCGGTTGATATAGGGCGCGGCGTAGCGCACGCCCAGCTGGCCGGCCAGCACGATCTGGCGCGATTCGAAAATGGCGGTGGCCAGCGTGGGAATGTCCTCGCGCTCCAGCGTGGCCATGGTTTGAAAGCCTGCGCCGACGGCGGGAACCTTGACGACGATGCGTCCGCTCTTGGCGGCCAGCCGGCGCGCCTGCAGCAACTGGACGGCGGGATCCGCGCTGGTGACCTGCACCGCCAGCAGGCCGGGTTGCAGGTCCAGCAGCGCGTCCAGCACCTCCTCTACCGGCCGCTCCGCGGCGGCGAGTATCGACGGATTGGTGGTCACGCCGGCGAGCACGCCCAACTGGCGGGCGTGGCGGATGGTGATGAAATCTATGGTGTCCAGCCAGATCTGCATGCCGCTCCCCTTCTCATCGTTGCCGGGCGGCGGCGCCGTCCGGCGGTGTCGCTCAATCGGCCATCGCCTCGCCCAGCCGCACCGGCTTGGCCGCGTGCCAGCCAGCGTCGAAACTCAGCGGCCCGGCCGGGAACAATAGCACCACGGTGGAGCCGAGCAGGAAGCGCCCCATCTCCTCGCCCTTGGCCAGGTGGATGTCCTGATCGCGGTAATCCCACAGGCAGACCTCGGCGCGGCGCGGCGGATTGACGACGCCATGCCAGACGGTAGCCATGCTGCCGACGATGGTGGCGCCCACCAGCACCATGACGAAGGGCTGGCCGTCCTCGCCTTCGAAGTTGCAGACCACGCGTTCATTGCGCGCGAACAGGCGGTCCACGCCGCGGGCGGTGGCGGGGTTCACCGAGTACAGTTCGCCCGGCACATAGCGCATGTCCAGCAAACGGCCGGCGCAGGGCATGTGGATGCGGTGATAGTCGCGCGGGCTCAGATAGATGGTGGCGAAGTGGCCATCGTCGAAACGGCGCGCCAGCGTGGCATCTCCGGCCAGTAGCGCGGTGCTGGAATAGCTGCGGCCCTTGGCCTGAAAAATCTGCTCGCGCTCGATGCGGCCGAACTGGCTGATGGCGCCGTCCACCGGGCAAATCAGGCGCGCAGCCGCCAGCGGGCGCGCGTCGGCGCGCAAGGCGCGGGTGAAGAAGGCGTTGAAGCTGGCGTAGGCGGCGGGGTCGCTGGCGGCGGCTTCGCTCATGTCCACCTGATAGCGGGCGATGAAGCGGCGGATGATCCATTGGGTCAGGGCGCCGGCTTCCCAGTTGGCGATGCAGCCGGCGAACCGGGTCATGGCCAGTTTGGGCATCAGGTGTTGCAACAGCACGAACAGGCGTTCGGACACTGGTTTGTCCTCGATCGATCTGACTAAACCCTAGATTATAACCGATCTGCCGGCGCCGAATCGGGTGTCCACTGCCTATAATTTGAGCATGTTACGGCTTAAAATAGACGATTTGTCTGATATTTTGTGCTTGGACATGAGGTGTGACGTTTTAATCACAGTTTTCAATGCGCAGATTTGACTTTGTGTCCTGCTTGCCGGTAGGCTGGATCAAAATTTGCTGCGGGAGCACATGATGCAATTGGACATTGAACGCTTGATTGCGGACTTCGGCGGGCCGGGACAGCTGGCCGAGGACCTGAATCGCTTGTTCGCCGATGAGCCGGTGACTCGGGCGGCGATATACAAATGGAGAGAACGCGGCAGCCTGCCGCTGGCCCAGCTCAACAAGCTGGCCGGCCTGGCGGTGAGCCAGGGAAAACGCTTCGATTTCAACGATTATCTGATCGGCGTCGGGACAGGCGCGGAAATTGCAACGCAGGGACCAGGGAGAAACAGCAAGATGGGCAATCGTCTTTATATATTCGACACCACCTTGCGCGATGGCGAGCAATCGCCGGGCGCATCGATGAGCAAGGAAGAGAAGATCCGGATTGCGCGTCAGCTGGAGCGGCTGGGCGTGGACATCATCGAAGCCGGCTTCGCCGCGGCAAGCCCGGGCGACGCCGATGCCATCCGTGCGATTGCCGAAGTGATCAAGGATTCCACCGTCTGTAGCCTGGCGCGCGCCAACGAGCGCGATGTGCGCGCCGCCGGCGAGGCGATCACGCCGGCCGCGCGCGGCCGCATCCACACCTTCATCGCCACCAGCCCCATCCATATGGAAAAGAAGCTGCGCATGAGCCCGGACGAAGTGGTGGCGGCGGCGGTGGAAGCGGTGACCATAGCCCGCGAATACACCGACGATGTCGAGTTCTCCGCCGAAGACGCGCTGCGCTCGGACATCAACTTCCTGGCGCGCATTTTCGGCGAAGTGATCAAGGCCGGCGCCACCACGCTGAACGTGCCGGATACCGTAGGCTACGCGGTGCCTTTCGCCACCGAGGCCTTCTTCCGCGAACTGATCGCCAAGACGCCGGGCGGCGACCAAGTGACCTGGTCCACGCACTGCCACAATGACCTGGGCATGGCGGTGGCCAACAGCCTGGCCGCGGTGCTGGGCGGCGCGCGCCAAGTGGAGTGCACCATCAACGGCCTGGGCGAGCGCGCCGGCAACGCCAGCCTGGAGGAAGTGGTGATGGCGGTGCGCACCCGCAAGGATATTTTCGGGCTGGAAACCGGCATCGACGCCACCCAGATCGTGCCGGCCTCCAAGCTGGTTTCCACGGTGACCGGCTATCCGGTGCAGCCCAACAAGGCCATCGTCGGCGCCAACGCTTTCGCCCACGAGTCCGGCATTCATCAGGACGGCGTGCTCAAGCACCGCGAAACCTACGAAATCATGTCCGCCGAATCGGTGGGCTGGAGCACCAACCGGCTGACGCTGGGCAAGTTGTCCGGCCGCAACGCCTTCAAGACCAAGCTGGTCGAGCTGGGCATCGTGCTGGACAGCGAAGAAGCGCTGAATGCCGCCTTCGCCCGCTTCAAGGAATTGGCGGATCGCAAGCGCGAGATTTTCGACGAAGATCTGCACGCGCTGGTGTCGGACGAACTGAGCTCCAGCCGTGAAGAGGAATACAAGCTGGTGTCCTTGAAGATCGCCACCGAAACCGGCGAAGCGCCAGTGGCCTCCATCGTGTTCCTGGCGCATGGCGAAGAGCGTCGCGCCCAGTCCAGCGGCTCCGGCCCGGTGGACGCCGCCTTCAAGGCGATTGAGAGCGTGGCGGACAGCGGCGCGGAACTGGAACTGTATTCGGTGAACGCCATCACCAAGGGCACCGAATCCCAAGGTGAAGTGACGGTGCGGCTGGCGCTCGACGGCCGCATCGTCAGCGGTCAGGGCGCCGACACCGACATCATCGTGTCCTCGGCCAAGGCGTATCTGTCGGCCTTGAACAAATTGATGAACCAGGAGCAAAGGCTGAACGCACAAGCGCTGGTATGAGGTTTTCCGGTCGCGGTGGTCAGCGCGGCGCGTCGTCGACAAGGTTTTCCATCCCGTCCTTGTCGGCGCGCAGTCAGCGTTAGACCACCCGGCCCAGGGGGTTCACTTTATCGATTGTGAAGTCCATCAGGCCCACAAGGCCGCCCCATTTGGCCCCGGCTCACAAGGCCGCGCGGCGGATCGCCGACCCAAGAGGTCGGCGTCGTTGCGCGGCGGAGCCGGGGTTTTTTGCGTTTTACGCGCGGCCGGGCCGGCGCTAGACTGCCAGCTCTCAACTTAAATCCATGACGGAAAACGCCCATGTCCGCAGCCTTCTTCATCACCGGCACCGACACCGAAATCGGCAAGACCCATGTCGCCGTGCAATTGATCCGCCAATGGCAGGCCGAAGGCAAGCGCGTGCTGGCGATGAAGCCGGTGGCATCCGGCTGCGAGTTGCTGGCGGACGGTAGCTGGTGGAACGACGATGTGGCGCGGCTGACCGCCGCCACCGGCCAGTCCGATCTGGAGCTGATGAATCCCTACCGGTTCTTGCCGCCGGTGTCGCCGCATATCGCAGCGAGCGAGGCCGGCGTGGAGATTCGGCTGGACGTGATCGTCGACCATTATCAGCAATTGGCCGCCAGCGCCGACGTGGTGGTGGTGGAAGCGGCGGGCGGCTGGATGGCCCCGCTGTCCGATAGGCTGTTCATGGCCGATATGGCCAAGGCCTTGCAATTGCCGGTGATTCTGGTGGTGGGCATGCGGCTGGGCTGCATCAATCACGCCTTGCTGACCGCGCGCGCGGTACTGGACGCCGGCCTGCCGCTGGCCGGCTGGGTGGCCAATCGAGTGGTGCCGCAGCAACAGGCTTACGAACAGAACCTGGAAACCCTGCAACGGCACATGCCGGCGCCGCTATTGCTGGAAGTGCCCTATCAGGCCGGCGAATCCAACTGAGCCGCCGGCGCGCGGCGGCGCGCGCCGCGACTTGCATCCGTAATATTTTATTGCGTTGCCGCAAGACATTTTCTTGTTTTCCTTGACCTTTTTTTCTAGCATGCGATTAACCGGCCGTCAGAACAGACCGGACTAGTCTGCGTTTTTCATGTCAGTCGAGGATTTCAAGGGGGGCTTATGTCCTGTATGCGCGTCCTTTGCTGTTTGCTGCCGATTTCCTGCGCGTCAGCGGCCGAGCTGAACCTGCAAACCCCCGTCACACCCATTGCGCGCCAGCAGTACGATCTGCACACCATGCTGCTGATCATCACCGGCGTGATCTTCGCGCTGGTGTTCCTGGTGATGTTCTACGCCATCGTTCGCCATCGCAAGGCCGCCGGCCATCAGGCCAAGCACTTCCATGAAAATACCACGGTGGAAATCATCTGGACGGTGATCCCGCTGCTGATCCTGATCGGCATGGCCTGGCCGGCCACCAAGGTGGTGTTGTCGCAGAAAAGCACGCGCGGCGAGGACATGACCATCAAGGTCACCGGTTATCAATGGAAGTGGCGCTACGACTATCTGGACGACAGTTTCGGCTTCATGAGCCATCTGTCCACGCCGCGCGAGGCCATCGCCAACGCCGCGGCCAAGCCGACCAACTATCTGCTGGAAGTGGACGAGCCGCTGGTGGTGCCCACCGGCAAGAAAGTCCGGCTGCTGTTGACCGCCAACGATGTGATCCACTCCTGGTGGGTGCCGCAGCTGGGCGTCAAACAGGATGCGATTCCCGGCTTCCTGCGCGACAGCTGGTTCCGCATCGACAAGCCCGGCACCTATCGCGGCCAGTGTTCCGAGTTGTGCGGCAAGGACCACGGCTACATGCCCATCGTGGTGGAAGCCAAGGCGCCAGAGGATTACGCCAAGTGGCTGGAAGCCAAGAAAAAACAGATGGCCGCGGCGGCGGATGATCCCAACAAGGTGTGGACGCTGGCCGACTTGAAAGCCCGCGGCGAAAAAGTCTATGCCCAGAACTGCGTCGCCTGCCACCAGGCCAACGGCAAGGGCCTGCCCGGTGCCTTCCCTGCCTTGGACGGCTCCAAGATAGCCACCGCCGACAAGCCGGCGCACATCCACATCGTGCTGTTCGGCAGCCAGAAAAACCCGGCGATGCAAGCCTGGGGCAAGCAGCTGTCCGATACCGACATCGCCGCGGTGATCACCTATGAGCGCAATGCCTGGGGCAATCACACCGGTGAAATGGTACAGCCCAAAGAGATCAAGGCGGCCCGCGGCGCCACCGGCTGAGCCCGGCGCTGAAGGCGGACCCTCGCAAGGAGAGTGATATGGCAATTGTCGACGACGCCGGCCATGCCGGCCACGCGCCGGAGCATCATGAACGCCCGCGCGGCATCATGCGCTGGCTGGCGGCCACCAACCACAAGGACATCGGTTCGATGTATCTGTGGTTCTCCTTCACCATGTTCCTGTCCGGCGGGGTGATGGCGCTGTGCATCCGCGCCGAGCTGTTCCAGCCCGGCCTGCAGTTCTTCCAGCCGGAGCTGTTCAATCAATTCACCACCCTGCACGGCCTGATCATGGTATTCGGCGCCATCATGCCGGCCTTTACCGGCCTGGCCAACTGGATGCTGCCGTTGATGATAGGCGCGCCAGACATGGCCTTCGCGCGCATGAACAACTGGAGCTTCTGGCTGCTGCCGCCGGCGGCCTTGCTGCTGCTGCTGTCCTTCATCGTGCCCGGCGGCGCCGCCGCGGCCGGCTGGACGCTGTACGCGCCCTTGTCCACCCAGATGGGCATGGGCATGGACATGACCATCTTCGCCATCCACATCATGGGCGTCAGCTCCATCATGGGGTCGATCAACATCATCGTCACCATCCTCAATCTGCGCGCGCCGGGCATGACCATGATGAAGATGCCGATGTTCGCCTGGGCCTCGCTGATCACCGCCTACCTGATCATCGCGGTGATGCCGGTGCTGGCCGGGGTGGTCACCATGGTGCTGACCGACCGCCATTTCGGCACCCATTTCTTCAATGCCGCCGGCGGCGGCGATCCCATCCTGTACCAGCACGTGTTCTGGTTCTTCGGTCATCCCGAGGTCTACATCATGGCCTTGCCGGCTTTCGGCATCATCAGCCAGGTGATCCCGACCTTCGCCCGCAAGCCCTTGTTCGGCTACACCTCCATGGTTTACGCCACCTCCAGCATCGGCGTGTTGTCCTTCATGGTGTGGGCGCACCATATGTTTGCCACCGGCATGCCGGCCACCGCCCAGCTGTTCTTCATGTACGCGACCATGCTGATCGCGGTGCCCACCGGGGTCAAAGTGTTCAACTGGGTGGCCACCATGTGGCAGGGCAGCATGACGTTTGAAACGCCGATGCTGTTCGCCATCGGCTTCATCCTGCTGTTCACCATAGGCGGACTGTCTGGCGTCACCCTCAGCGTGGCGGCGGTGGATATTCAGCTGCACGCCAGCTACTACGTGGTCGCCCACTTTCATTACGTGCTGGTGGCCGGAGCGCTGTTCAGCCTGTTCTCCGCCATCTATTACTGGTTTCCCAAGATGACGGGCAAGATGTACCACGAGGGCCTGGGCAAGCTGCACTTCTGGTGGTCCTTGCTGTGGTTCAACGTCACCTTCTTCCCCATGCACTTCCTTGGCCTGGCCGGCATGCCGCGGCGGATTCCCGACTACGCGCTGCAGTTCACCGAGTTCAACCAGATCGCCAGCATCGGCGCCTTCATGTTCGGCTTCGGTCAATTGATCTTCCTGTTCAACATCCTGCGCTCGCTGCGCCACGGCAAACCGGCGCCGCAACTGCCGTGGGAGGACGCCAATACGCTGGAATGGACGATTCCGACCCCGGCGCCCTACCACAGCTTCATCGAAGCGCCGCAGCTGGAAGTGATAGAGAACGGCGTGGTGGTGTCCAGCCGCGGCGGCGAGCACCACTGAGACCGATGCGATGGAAGCCGCCGCCAAACAGAGCCGCAGCAACCGCCAGCTGATGAAGAAGCTGGCGGTGGTGGCGCTGCTGATGTTCGTCTTCGCCTGGGGGCTGATCCCGCTATACCGCGTGGTGTGCGAAGTCACCGGTCTCAATAACGTGGTCAAGGCCGATAGCCTGGACGAGGCCGCGCCGGCCACGGCGGCGGCGCACGATGTGGAAATGACTTTCGATGCCACGGTGCAGGCCGGCCTGCCGTGGCAGGTGCGGCCCTTGCAGACTCGGCTCAAGGTGAAGCCCGGCCAGTTCGTGCAGGTGGAATATGAAATCACCAATGCCAGCGGCCAGCGGGTTGTGGGGCAGGCGATTCCGCGTTACCTGCCGGCGGCGGCGGCTGAGTATGTGAAGAAGCTGGAATGCTTCTGCTTCCGCCAACAGGCGTTCGCGCCGGGCGAAACCCGGCGTTTTCCGGTGGTATTCGTCGTAGACAAGCGTTTGCCGGCCTCGATAGACAGCATCACGCTGGCCTATACCGTATTCGATGTGCCGGGCAACGCGGGAGCCGGTTCATGAGGGCATGGCAAGGAGTGTTGGCGGTGCTGTCCGCCTTTTTCGGCGTGCGCCGCAAGGCGGACGCGCGCGAGGACAGCAAGCTGTCGCCGCTGCAGCTGATATTGACCGCGCTGTTGTTGGCGGCCACTTTTATTGGAGTGTTGCTATTGGTGGTGCGGCTGGCCACGTCCTAATCGGTGTGCGGGGAGAACGCAATGACGACAGCGAATGAGCAGGAGCAGACGCATTATTTCGTGCCACAGCCATCGCGCTGGCCGGCGGTGGGCGCGGTGGCGTTGTTTTGCCTGGGATTGGGCGCGGCTTTCGCCGTCAATGGCCAGCCGCTGGGCAAGCTATCGCTGGGCGTGGGCGCGCTGATCTTGATCTATATGCTGTTCGGCTGGTTCGGCGATGTGATCCGCGAAAGCCGGCATGGCGATTACCAAGGCAAGGAGGACATGTCCTTCCGCTGGGGCATGGGCTGGTTCATCTTCTCGGAAGTGATGTTCTTCGGCGCCTTTTTCGGCGCCTTGTACTGGGTGCGGGTGGTATCGGTGCCGACCTTGGGCGAAATGGACTACAAGATACTGTACCCGGACTTCGACCCCTCCTGGCCGCTGGCCACCGGGCCCGGCATCACCAAACCCTACCAGGCGATGGGCGCCTGGGGCCTGCCGGCCTTGAATACCTTGATCCTGCTGAGTTCCGGCGCGATGGTGACCTGGGCGCATTGGGCATTGCTGCAGGGCAAGCGGCAGCAGTTGAAGCTGGGCCTGCTGCTGACCGTGCTGCTGGGTAGCTTGTTCCTGTGCCTGCAACTGTTCGAATACGGCCATGCGATGTCGGAGCTGAACCTGACCCTGGCCTCGGGCGCCTACGGCATGACCTTCTTCATGCTGACCGGCTTCCACGGCCTGCATGTGCTGCTGGGCACCATCATCCTGGGCGTGGTCTGGCTGCGGGTGATGCGCGGACATTTTGACGACCAGCACCATTTCGCCTTCGAGGCGGCGGCTTGGTATTGGCACTTCGTCGACGTGGTGTGGCTGTTGCTGTTCGTTTTCGTCTACTGGTTGTGAGAGACAGCTTAGCTATCTGCCGCGCGGCGGCAGAACCAAAGGCCAGGGGCCGCCGCCGGACGGGGGCGGCCGCTTCGGCTAAGCTTGGTGAGGACGCCACCAACCAAACAGCGCGCCCAGCAGCAAGAGCAGGAACAGGCCGATGGACAGGCCTATGCGCAGAGTGAGGGAACGAACCAGGCGTTGAGAGCCCTGATCGGACTTCAGCAAGCCGGTCAGACCCCAGAACAGAGCGAGCAAGATGCAGGCGAGCAAGAACAGGATGACAAATTTCATCGCGCAATCCCCCGGTCGATTGGATCGTCAGTCTTCAGCTTTAAAGTCTAGCGGCAAACGCCTGGCTTGGCTGTGTTTATTGCTCATGGCCTTGCTGCCCTTCCTGTTGGCGGCATGGCAATGGCAGCGCGCGCAGGAAAAGGCCGAGCTGCTGCGCTCGCTGACCAGCGCCATCGGCGTGCAACCGGTCAGCCTGCTCTACCGCGAGGCCAGCCCGCAGCCGGAGTTCACCCGGGTGGCGCTGCCGGACGCGCATCCGGCCGGACCGGTGCTGCAGCTGGAAAACAGCTATCTGGGCGAGGTCAAGGGGCGGCGGGTATTGCAGCCATGGCGGCTCAGCGACGGCGCGATGGCCCTGGTGGACCTGGGCTGGCTGGCCGACGGCGTGACGCTGCCCGCCATCGACCCGCTGGCGCTGACCTTGCGCGGCCATTGGATGCCCTTGCCGCGCCATTTCGTGCTGCCCGGCGCGGTGGCCGGCATCCAGGGGCGAGTCGATTCCATCGATATGACCGCGCTGCGCCAGCGCTACTCCGGTCCCTGGCATCAGGGCGTGGTGGTATTGGAGCATTCGCAGGATCCGCTGCGGCATTGGCCGGTGCTGCCGGAGTTCATGCCGGAACGCCATTACGCCTATGCGGCGCAATGGCTATTGCTGGGCCTGCTACTGCTCTTGTCCTTGTATTCACTGAGGAGGCGTTCCCAATGACGCAGGTGGAGGTGTCGCCGACGGCGCGTCGCGGCCGGCTGAAGCTGTTGTTGATGGCGGCGATCTGCCTGGCGCCGGTACTGGCCTCCTGGGCGGTGTACCGGCTGATGCCGCCGCAGGGTGGCAAGAGCTACGGTCAGTTGCTGCCGACCCGGCCGTTCGTGCTGACCGGCGCGCAAGGCTGGCCGCGCGGCAAATGGGTGCTGGCGGCCAGGATAGAGCCGGGCTGCCAGGCGCGCTGCCAGCAGCGCTTTTTCGCGATGCGTCAGATCCAGATCGCCCAGGGCGAGGCCGCCGGCCGGCTGACCCGGCTGGGTTGGCAGGAACAGGCGCTGCACGAGGATGTGGACGCCACCCACATCGTGCAAACCGTGCAGACGGACGTCGACGATGGCGGCTATTACCTGGTGGACCCGTTGGGCAACCAGGTCTTGTTCTACCCCGATGCCGCCGATCCCAAGAAAGTGATACAGGAAATCGGCCGGGTGCTGAAAACCAATAACGGCATCGGTTGAGTCCATTCTGTCGCGGCGCACGCGCGGTTCGCGACATTCGCAGTTTGTTGGCCGCTCGACAAGGGGAGCGCAGCATGAGGCGACTGATCTGGCTGGCATTCATCCTGGCATGCGTGGTCGTGCCTTTCGGCGCCTATGTGCGCCTGTCCGACGCCGGGCTGGGCTGCCCGGACTGGCCGGGATGCTACGGCCAGATTTCTCCGCACCACGCCGCCGCCGAAATCCTGCAGCAGCACGCACAGAACCCTGACGGACCGGTCAGCCTGGGCAAGGCCTGGCGGGAAATGGGGCATCGCTACCTGGCCGGCGCGCTGGGTTTGCTGATCGTCGCCATCGGCTGGCAGGCGTGGCGGCGCAAATACCATCGCCGCGCGGCCGGCGCCTTGTTGGCGGTGGTGTTGCTGCAGGGCTTGCTGGGCATGTGGACGGTGACCTTGCTGCTGAAACCGGCCATTGTCACCCTGCATCTATTGGGCGGAGCATCGGTGCTGCTGTTGCTGGCCTGGCTGGCGCTGTCGCCGCGGCTGCCGCCTTTGGCCGCGCCGGCGCCGCTGGCCTGGCTGGCGCGCGCGCTGGCGTTGGCGGTGGCATTGCAGCTGGCTCTGGGCGGCTGGGTGTCCACCAATTACGCGGCGCTGGCCTGTCAGGGTTTTCCCGCCTGCAATGGCGAATGGTGGCCGCAGATGCGCTTCGAACACGCTTTCCATCTATTCCGCGCGCTGGGCGAAGCGCCTGACGGCAGTCCGCTGGCAGTGGGCAATCTGGTGGCTATCCACTGGCTGCACCGGCTGGGGGCCCTGTTGGTGGCCGCGCTGTGCCTGAGTGTGGCGCGCGCCGGCTGGCGGCTGCCGGCGCTGCGCGGCCACCTGTGTTGCTTGCTGGCGGCGCTGTCGCTGCAGATCGGGCTGGGCATCGCCAATGTGCTGCTGGCGCTGCCCTTGCCGGTGGCGGTGCTGCACAATGCCGGCGCCGCCTGTTTATTGCTGCTCAGCAGCCTGCTGGCCTGGCGGCTGCGCCCGCTGGCACGGCAGGCGCGGGCGGTGGAGCAGCCGTTGCTGCGCGCGGCCAAGGACGGCCGCGAATGGGTTTGAACGCCGGATGGCAAAGGGGGGAGCATGGACGCAATAGAGCTTAGGCAGGCGCGCCAGCATGCGCTGGCCCTGCTGCTGCTGGCCAAGCCCAGGGTGGTGGGGCTGATCGTGTTTTGCGCGGTGATCGGCATGTTTCTGGCGGGGCCGGGCTGGCCGGACCCGGCGCGCTTGCTGCCGGCCACCGCCGGCATCGCGCTGGTGGCCGGCGCGGCGGCGATGATCAATTGCCTGGTGGAGCGCTCGGTGGACGTCAATATGCGTCGCACCGCCTGGCGCGCCACCGCGCGCGGCGAAGCCGGCGTCGGCGAAACCCTGGTCATCGCGCTGACCGCCGGCGGCATCGGCATGGCCTTGTTGGCAGGCCTGGTCAATGCGCTGACCGCCTGGCTGACGCTGGCCACCTTCGTCGGCTACGCCATCGTCTACACCCTGCTGCTCAAGCCCAATACGCCGCAGAACATCGTGATCGGCGGCGCCAGCGGCGCGATGCCGCCGGTCTTGGGCTGGGCGGCGATGACCGGCGAGGTGCACGCGTTCGCGCTGGTGCTGTTCCTGATCATCTACGCGTGGACGCCGCCGCATTTCTGGGCGCTGGCGCTGTACCGCCGCGACGACTATGCCCGCGCCGGCCTGCCCATGCTGCCGGTGACTCACGGCCAGCGCTTCACCACGCTGTCGATTCTGCTGTACTCGCTGCTGCTGTCGGCGGTGACCTTGCTGCCGGTGGCGATGGGGATGTCGGGCTGGTTCTATCTGCTGGCGGCGCTGGCCCTGGACGCGCGGCTGGTGTTTCTTGCCGTGCGCCTGCATCGTCAGTATGCTGACGCTTTGGCCCGCCGCACGTTTGCTTGGTCGATCTGGTATCTGACTTGGCTATTCGCGGCTCTGCTGATAGACCATTACTGGCTGATACCCGTTTCCTGATGCGCAAATTGATAAAACTCGCCGGCTGGCTGCTGCTGCCGCTGTGGCTGGCCGCCTGCTCGCCGGAAGAACCCAAACTGGACCTGAAAGGCACCGATGTCGCCGGCGCGTCCATCGGCGGCGATTTCACCTTGACCGATCACCAAGGCCAGCGCCGCAGCCTGTCCCAGTACCAGGGCAAGGTGGTGGTGCTGTTCTTCGGCTACACCCATTGCCCGGACGTGTGCCCGACCACCATGCTGGAATACGCGGCCGCGGTGAAGCAGCTGGGCGACAAGGCCGGCGAGGTGCAGGTGCTGTTCGTCAGCATCGATCCCGAGCGCGATACGCCGCAGGTGCTGGCCGGCTATGTGCCGCATTTCAATCGCAGCTTCGTCGGCCTGACCGGCACGGCCGGCGAGGTGGAGCAAATCAAGAACCAGTACAAGATCGTTGCCCAGCGCGTCAGCCAGCCGGGCGGCGGCTATAGCGTGGATCACAGCGCCGGCTCCTATTTGCTGGACAAGAAGGGCCGCTTGCGGGTGTTTGAGGCCTATGGCACGCCGTCGGCGAGCTTGGCTCATGATATTGGCCAGTTGTTACGCTAAACTTGGGCTATCGGAAACTGACGCAGACATGAAAGTCGGATCAAAGTGAGCAACGACCATAACGCTGGCGCAACATCCGGCTCGCAGCCATCGTTGGACCTCGCCAAATACACGCTGTCCACGTCGGTGGAGATCGCCCATCATCTGGCCGGCATCGCCAAGAACGGCCACATGGTGACGGTGTTTTCCAATAAGGGAAAAACCTTCATCCTGACCCGTTTCCTGGAAGTGGACCACAAGGCTGGTACCCTGGTGTTCGACTGGGGCGCGGACCCGGAGACCAATGAACACTTGCTGGCCAGCGAGCGCAACGTCTTCGTCTGCTCGCCGGAAGGGGTCAAGACCCAGTTCGTCACCGGCCAGGTGCGGCGCATAGACTGGGACGGCCAGCCGGCGTTCCAGGCCGACCTGCCCGAGCAAGTGATCAAGCTGCAGCGCCGCGAGTTTTTCCGCATCCAGACGCCGGTGGCCAATCCGGTGATCTGCCATGTGGCCGATTATCCGCACAAACCGGCGGACCTGATCCTATTCGACATCAGCCTGGGCGGCGTCAGCATGTGGCTGCCGCAGGCCGACACGCCCGGCTTCGAGATCGGCCAGCAATACCAGCGCTGCACGCTGGACCTGAAACCGCTGGGCGCATTGCATCTCGGCCTGGAGGTCAGGCATAGGCTGGCCGCCAAGCTGCGCAACGGCAACGAGGCGGTGCGCATCGGCTGCTCCTACCTGGGGCTGACCCCGGCGCTGGAAACGCAGATCCAGCGCTATGTCGGCCTGCTGGAGCGCGAACGCCGCGCGCTGGTGGGCTAGCCCGACGCCTAAGCTCTGTTTTCATTCCGATTTTCATTCTTGCCGCAAGACACCATGAAGCTGACTATTGCCCTGTCCAAAGGGCGCATCTTTGAAGAAACCCTGCCCCTGCTGGCCGCCGCCGGCATCATTCCGGCGGAGGACCCCGAAGCCTCGCGCAAGCTGATCATCGGCACCAACCATCCGGGCGTGCAACTGGTGATCGTGCGCGCATCCGATGTGCCGACCTATGTCCAGTACGGCGCGGCCGATCTGGGCATCGCCGGCCGCGACGTGCTGATCGAGCACGGCGGCGCCGGCCTGTACCAACCGCTGGATCTGAATATCGCCAAGTGCAAGATGATGGTGGCGGTGCAGAATGGCTTTGACTACGAGGCAGCGGTGCGCCGCGGCGCGCGCTTGAAGATCGCCACCAAGTACCCGCAGATCGCGCGCGAACACTTCGCCCGCAAGGGCGTGCACGTCGATATCATCAAGCTCTACGGCTCGATGGAACTGGCGCCGCTGGTCGGCCTGGCCGACGCCATTGTCGACCTGGTGTCCACCGGTGGCACGCTGCGCGCCAATGATCTGTGCGCGGTCGAGCACATTGTCGACATCAGTTCGCGGCTGGTGGTCAACCAAGCCGCGCTCAAGCTCAAACACGACGTGATCCAGCCGGTGCTGGACGCATTCGCCGGCGCCGTGCCGGCCTGAGGTCTGTCCCCATGCTGAAACTGTCCTCCTCCCAAGCCGATTTCACCGTCCGCCTGCAGGCGCTGCTGGCCTTTGAAACCGCGCAGGACCCGGCTGTCGACGCTGCCGTCGCCGCCATCTGCGACGATGTCAAGGCGCGCGGCGACGCCGCGGTGATCGATTACACCAACCGATTCGACCGCATGCGCGCCGCGTCCATGGCCGACTTGACGCTGTCGCGGGAGCAACTGGAAGCCGCCTTCCACCGGCTGAGCGATCCGGTGCGCCACGCGCTGAGCACCGCCGCGGAGCGGGTACGCCGCTATCACGAAAAGCAGTTGGCGCATTCCTGGAGCTACCAGGACGAGGACGGTACCTTGCTGGGCCAGCAGGTGACGCCGCTGGACCGCGTCGGCATCTATGTGCCGGGCGGCAAGGCCGCCTATCCCAGCTCGGTGTTGATGAACGCGATGCCGGCCAAGGTGGCCGGCGTCGGCGAAATCATCATGGTGGTGCCGACGCCGGACGGGGAGCGCAACGATCTGGTGCTGGCCGCCGCCTACATCGCCGGTGTCGACAAGGTGTTCACCTGTGGCGGCGCGCAAGCGGTGGCTGCGCTGGCCTACGGCACCGAGACCGTGCCCCAGGTCGACAAGATCACCGGGCCGGGCAATGCCTATGTCGCCGCGGCCAAGCGCCGCGTGTTCGGCGTGGTCGGCATCGACATGGTGGCCGGTCCGTCCGAGATCCTGGTGATCTGCGACGGCGACACCCCGCCGGATTGGGTGGCGATGGACCTGTTCAGCCAGGCGGAGCACGATGAAATCGCCCAGGCCATCTTGTTGTGCCCATCGGCGGACTATATCGCCGAGGTCGAGGCCAGCATCGCCAAGCTGCTGCCGCAGATGCCGCGCCGGGCCATCATCGAGGCCAGCCTCGGCAATCGCGGCGCGCTGATCCAGGTTGGTGACCTGGCCGAAGCCTGCGAGATCGCCAACTACATCGCGCCCGAGCATCTGGAGCTGTCGGTGGCGAACCCGGACGAATTGCTGCCGCTGATCCGTCACGCCGGCGCCATCTTCATGGGACGCTTCACTTCGGAAAGCCTGGGCGATTATTGCGCCGGCCCCAATCATGTGCTGCCCACCAGCCGTACCGCGCGCTTCGCCAGCCCGTTGGGCGTCTATGACTTCCAGAAGCGCAGCAGCCTGATCCGGGTGTCCCAGGCCGGCGCGCAGTCGCTGGGCCAGGTCGCCAGCCTGTTGGCCCATGGTGAAGGCCTGAGCGCGCACGCGCGCGCGGCCGAGCTGCGGCTGGACGCCTAGCCTAGGGAGCAAAGCGCGGCCGTATCGCTTAAGCTGGGAAGATAACCGGAGAATGCGATGCTCAGCCTGCCACGTATCGCGGCCGGACTCTGTCTGGCCGTTTTCATGTCCGCTGCCTGCTGGGCGCAGCCGCGCGTGTTTGTCGTCGAAAGCTATCACAGCGATTACCCCTGGGATCAGGATTACCGCCGGGCGATACAGGAGCGCCTGGGCAAGCGGACGCAACTGAGTTATTACGCGATGGACACCAAGCGTCTGCCGCCGGCCCAGCACCAGGCGCGCGCAGACGAGGCGCTGGCGATGGCGGCGAAAATAAGGCCGGACCTTGTCATCGTCGGCGACGACGCCGCGTTACAGAGAGTGGGCAGCAAGCTGGCGCAGCAAGGCGTGCCGGTGATCTATCTGGGCATCAACAACAATCCGCGCAATTATTTCCCGGGCGCGGCGCCCCGCGTCAGCGGCGTGCTGGAACGGCCGCTGATCCTGCGCAGCGTCTTCGAGCTGGGCAAAGCCGTCAAAGGGCTGCGCAGCGCGCTGGTGCTGTTCGATGACGACCTCACCTCGCGCATCATCCGCGACGAAACCTTCGTCGGCCGCGACAGCATGCTGCTGGCCAATATCCACGTCGATCTGGCCTTGACCGGTTCCTATGCGGAATGGCAACGGCGGGTACAGGGCGCGGCCGGTCGTTACCAGGCGATCTGGGTGGGGCTCTATTTCACCTTGCGCGGCGCCGACGGCAAGGTGGTGCCGGGAGACGAGGTGCTGCGCTGGACCGCCGCCCACGCCAAGCTGCCCTTGTTCGCGTTCTGGGATTTCGCCGTGGGCAAGGACAAGGCCGCCGGCGGCCTGGTGCTGTCGGGCTACGAGCAGGGCAGGGAGGCGGCCAAGATGGCCGAGCAGGTGTTGTTTCAGCAGCAGCCGGTCGCCAGCCTGTTCCCGGTGACGCCGTCGGAAGGGCGCTATGTTTTCAGCCGCAGCGCGCTGGCGCGCGACGGTGTGGAACTGCCGGCGCGGCTGCAACAACGGGCGCATTGGCTCGAGTAGCTGAAAGCGAATGAACCAGCTACTATAGCTTTTCGCCGTTTCCGATAACGCGGCCTCGTCAGCGGGGCTCTTGTTGGCCGCAAGGCCGTATTGCAAGATCATGAAAAAGTCCGTCCGACAACTGGTGCGCGATGAGATCGCCGCCATCAGCGCTTACCCGGTAGCCTCCGCAGACGGCTACATCAAGCTCGACGCCATGGAGAATCCGTGGCCCTTGCCGGCCGAACTGCGCCAGGAACTGGCGCGGACCCTGGCAGATGTCACCGTCAATCGTTACCCGGACCCGTCCGGCGGCACGCTGAAAGCCCAGCTGAAGCAGGCGTTTGCCATACCCGAGCCGGCCGAGGTGCTGCTGGGCAACGGCTCCGACGAGCTGATCACCCTGGTGGCGCAGTCCTTGGCCCGCCCCGGCGCCAAGCTGCTGGCGCTGGAGCCGTCCTTCGTGATGTACAAGATGAACGCGCTGTTTTCCGGCCTCGACTATGTCGGCGTGCCGCTGCGTTCCGATTTCAGCCTGGACCTGCCGGCGACGCTGGCGGCCATCGCCGAGCATCAGCCGGCGGTGGTGTTCGTGTCCTATCCCAACAACCCGACCGGGCCGCGTTTCGCCCGCGCCGAGGTGGAGGCGATCTGCGAGGCCGCGCCCGGCCTGGTGGTGGTGGACGAGGCTTACCAGGCCTTCGCCAGCGACAGCTTCATGAACCTGGCCGGCCTGCGCGATAATCTGATCGTGATGCGCACGCTGTCCAAGCTGGGCCTGGCCGGCATCCGCCTCGGCTATGCCGCCGGCCCCGCCGCCTGGATCCAGGAGCTGGACAAGGTGCGGCCGCCGTACAACGTCAATGTGTTGACCCAGGCCGCCGCGCGCTTCTCGCTGCGCCATATCGAGGTGTTCAACCGCCAGGCGGCGGAGCTGTGCGAGGAACGCGGCCGGCTGGCCGCCGGCCTGGCGCGTCACGCCGCCATCGAGGCTTTCCCGTCGGAAGCCAATTTCATCACCATCCGGGTGCCGGACGCGCCGGCCTTGTATCAGCATTTCAAGGCCAGCGGCATCTTGATCAAGCAACTGCACGGCAGCCATCCGCTGCTGGCGCAATGCCTGCGCCTGACCGTGGGCGCTCCGCAGGAAAACGACGCCATGCTGGCGGCCCTGGACGCTTACTTCGCCTGAGCCATGAGAACCGCAACCGTTACCCGCAATACCCTGGAAACCCAGATCACCGTCAGCCTGAATCTGGACGGCACCGGCGTCGGCCGCTTTGAAACCGGCGTGCCCTTTCTCGACCACATGATGGACCAGATCTCCCGTCACGGCCTGATCGATCTGGACGTGGTCGCCCACGGCGATCTGCATATCGACGCCCACCACACGGTGGAGGATATCGGCATCACCCTGGGGCAGGCCTTCGCCAAGGCGATAGGCGACAAGAAGGGCATCCGCCGCTATGGCCACGCCTACGTGCCGCTGGACGAGGCCTTGAGCCGGGTGGTGATCGATCTGTCCGGCCGCCCCGGCCTGGTATACAAGGTTGAATACACTCGCGCCAGCATTGGCCAGTTCGATGTCGACCTGTTTTCCGAGTTCTTCCATGGCTTCGTCAACCACAGCATGGTCACGCTGCATATAGACAATCTGCGCGGGGTCAACAGCCATCACCAGGCCGAGACCATCTTCAAGGCCTTCGGCCGCGCCTTGCGCATGGCCTGTGAGGCGGACGAGCGCATGGCCGGGCAGACGCCGTCGACCAAGGGCACGCTGAGCGCATAAGCCGGTCGCGCCGTTTTTTCCCCAGGGTTCCGGATTCGGCTGGAGCCCTGCCACCCCCGAAGCGAACTTGTAGGATGGCGATGAAAGTTGCAGTAGTGGATTACGGCATGGGCAATCTGCATTCGGTGCTCAAGTCGGCGCAGGCGGTCAACGATATCGGCGCCGAGATCTTTCTCACTAGCGAGCCGGAGGCCGTGCTCAAGGCTGACAAGGTGATCTTCCCCGGCCAGGGCGCGATGCCGGACTGCATGCGCGAGCTGCATCAGCATGGGCTGGCCGAGGCGATAAGGGAAAGCACCAAGAACAAGCCGTTTTTTGGCATCTGCGTCGGCGCGCAGCTATTGTTCGAGGAAAGCGAGGAGGGGCCGACCCAAGGCCTGGGCCTGTTTTCCGGCAAGGTGGCGCGTTTTGCCACCGGATTGCGCGACGCCGAGGGCGAGCGCCTGAAAGTGCCGCACATGGGCTGGAACCAGGTGTTCCAAACCGCGGTCCATCCCTTGTTCGCCGGCATCGCCGACGGCGAACGCTTCTATTTTGTGCATAGTTACCACTTCGCGCCGGCCGATGCGGGCCTGACGCTGGCGGAAAGTGAATATCCAGAGCGGTTTTCATGTATTGTCGGTCGTGGGAACATCTTCGCAAGCCAGTTCCACACCGAAAAGAGCCACCGGGCCGGCCTTCAGATGATGAAGAACTTCCTGGCCTGGGATGGCAGTGTTTAACTCACGTTTGATTTAGCACCATGCTGCTCATACCCGCGATAGACCTGAAAGACGGTCAATGCGTACGCCTGAAACAGGGCGTGATGGACGATGCCACCGTTTTCTCCGACGACCCCGTGCAAGTCGCCGCCCATTGGCGCGATCAAGGCGCCCGGCGCCTGCATCTGGTCGATCTCAACGGCGCTTTCGCCGGCAAGCCCAAGAATCTGGCGGTGATCCGCGACATCCTGGGCGAAGTCGGCGACGAGATGCCGGTGCAATTGGGCGGTGGCATCCGCGACCTGGACACCATTGAAAAATACCTGGACATGGGCTTGTCCTACGTGATCATTGGCACCGCCGCGGTCAAGACCCCGGGCTTTCTGCACGATGCCTGCGACGCCTTCCCCGGTCAGGTCATCGTCGGCCTGGACGCCAAGGACGGCATGGTGGCGATAGACGGCTGGGCCAAGATCACCAACCACCACGTGACCGATCTGGCCAAGCGCTTCCAGGACTACGGCGTCAACTCGGTGATCTACACCGACATCGGCCGCGATGGCATGATGAACGGCGTCAATATCGACGCCACCGTCAAGCTGGCGCAGGCCTTGACCATCCCGGTGATCGCCTCCGGCGGCCTCAGCAACCTCGACGACATCCGCGCGCTGTGCGCGGTGGAGGACGAGGGCATTGAAGGCGCGATCACCGGTCGCGCGATCTACGAGGGCAGCATCGATTTCGCCGCCGCGCAGACGCTGGCCGACGAACTGTCGGACTGATAGCCTGTTTCTGACTCATCAAGCCGCCGGCCCGTACGCACTGTTCGGGCCGGTTGGCCGTTTGCCGGACCCCATATGCTTGCCAAACGCATCATCCCCTGTCTGGACGTGACCGCGGGTCGCGTCGTCAAAGGCGTCAACTTCCTGGGTCTGCGCGATGCTGGCGATCCGATTGAAATCGCCCGCCGCTACAACGAGCAGGGCGCGGACGAATTGACCTTTCTCGACATCACCGCCAGCTCGGACCAGCGCGACATCATCCTGCATGTGATCGAGTCGGTGGCGGAACAGGTATTCATTCCGCTGACCGTGGGCGGCGGCGTGCGGGAAGTGGCGGACATCCGCCGCCTGCTCAGCGCCGGCGCGGACAAGGTCAGCATCAACACCGCGGCGGTGAGCAATCCACAGCTGGTGAGCGAGGCGGCGGATCGCTTCGGCAACCAGTGCATCGTGGTGGCGGTGGACGCCAAGGCGGTGACGCCGGAAAACGATCGCTGGGAAGTGTTCACCCACGGCGGCCGCAACCGCACCGGCATCGACGCGGTGGAGTGGGCGCGCAAAATGCAGCAACTGGGCGCCGGCGAAATCCTGCTGACCAGCATGGATCGGGACGGCACCAAGATAGGTTTCAATCTGGAGCTGACGCGCGCGGTGTCGGAAGCGGTGGAGATTCCGGTGATCGCCTCCGGCGGCGTCGGCACGCTGCAGCACCTGGTGGACGGCGTCAAGCTGGGCAAGGCCGACGCGGTGCTGGCCGCCAGCATTTTCCATTTTGGCGAACACACCGTGGGCGAGGCCAAACAGGCAATGCGGAACGCCGGCATCGAAGTGCGGCTGTGAGCGCCTTCCGATCGACACTCTTGCCGGCGTCTTAATTTGAGGCGAAGCGGGCGCCGCGCTGAATCATTTGCCGCGCCGCCACTCATAGCCAAGGCGCGCGGCCTTCTAAAGGTGAACCATGAATTGGTTGGATGAAGTCAAATGGGATGGCCAGGGCCTGGTCACCGCGATTGCCCAGGACGCCGCCAGCGGCCGGGTACTGATGGTGGCGTGGATGAACCGGGAAAGCCTGGAACTGACCGCCGAAACCGGCGTGGCCCATTACTGGAGCCGTTCGCGCGGCAAGCTGTGGAAGAAGGGCGAGGATTCCGGCCATCTGCAAAGCGTCAAGGAGCTGCGGCTGGATTGCGACGGCGACGTGGTGGTGATGCAGATCGAGCAGGCCGGCGGCATCGCCTGCCATACCGGTCGCGAAAGCTGCTTCTATCGTCGCTTCGACCCGGCGCGGCAGGACTGGGAAGTGGTGGACGCGGTATTGAAGGATCCGGACGCCATCTACGGCAAGGGCTGACTTGCGCGCGGTCAACGCCTTGCGGCGGTTGGCCGTTAGAATGGCAGCCGGCGAGGCGATTGTTATCGTTTTGCCATCGGAACGACATATACTTGCCGGGGTTGCGGCGTTAAAGGAGGAGAGACATGAGCCAGGATGTGCTGAAAACCATAGCGGACACGCTGGAAGCGCGGCGCGAGGCCAGTTCGCAGTCTTCCTACGTGGCTTCCCTGTTTCACAAGGGCGAGGACGCTATTTTGAAGAAAGTGGCGGAAGAGGCGGCGGAAACGCTGATGGCCTCCAAGGACAAGGACAAGCTGCACCTGGTGCGCGAAGTGGCCGATCTGTGGTTTCACAGCATGGTGTTGCTGACCTACCATGGCCTGCGACCAGAAGACGTGCTGATGGAGTTGAAACGGCGCGAAGGCATTTCCGGCCTGGACGAAAAAGCCTCCCGCGCGCCCACCCCTTAAGATTGAGCGAGAGCCGACAATAATGACAGACTGCATCTTCTGCAAAATCGTGGCCGGGCAGATTCCGGCCAATAAAATCTACGAAGACGACGATGTGCTGGCCTTCCACGACATCCGTCCGATTGCCCCGGTGCATTTCATGCTGATTCCCAAGCAGCACGTGGATTCGCTGGCCCATTGCGGCCCCGAGCACGAGGCGGTGCTGGGCAAGATGCTGACGCTGGCGCCCAAGCTGGCGCGCGAGCAGGGCCTGGAGGGCGGCTTCAAGACCGGCATCAATACCGGCCGCGGCGGCGGGCAGGAAGTGTTCCACCTGCACGTGCATGTGTTCGGCCACAAGAACTGATTGGCCCACGCGGCCGCAGCGGGAGGCCGGGCGGCCTCCGCGTACTAATTCGATTTGATAAGGAAGTGAATCATGGGTTCTTTCAGCATCTGGCACTGGTTGGTGGTTCTGCTGATCGTGGTGCTGGTGTTCGGCACCAAGAAACTGCGCAATATCGGTGAAGATCTGGGCGGCGCGGTCAAAGGCTTCAAGGAAGGCATGAACGGCGAGAACGACAAGGCCGCCAAGGACAAGCCGGCTGAAACCGGCCGCATCATCGACGGCGACGCCGACAAGAAATAAGGCGCGGGCGGCTCTAGCGTGTTTGAAATCAGCTTTGGCGAAATCCTGTTGATAGGCGTGGTGGCCCTGGTGGTATTGGGGCCGGAGCGCTTGCCGACGGTGGCGCGCACCTTGGGTGCGCTGGTGGGCCGCGCGCAGCGCTTCGTGGCCACGGTGAAGGCGGACATCCAGCAGCAGGCCAATCTGACCGGCTTGAACGAGCTGCGTCAGGATATCGAGGACGCGGCGCACTCGTTCAAAGGCCAGATCGACGCCGAAGTGCGGGGCGTGCGCGAGGCGATGGAGCAGAACAGCGCCGAACTGCGTTCGCTGGCGGACGAGGCGCGCGCGCCGGTGGAGGAAGCGGCCAACGCCATCCATGGCGGTTTGCAGCCGGATTTGCTGGACCCGCCGCCGGAGCAGGCCGAGGCCGCGCCGGCCAAGGACGAGAACCAACTGGATCTGTTCGACGATATCCCGCCGGCCAAGCCCGCCGCTTCCGCGGCGGCGCAGCCGGCCGAGCCGCCGGCGGCGCATTGAGCCCGGCAGGCCGGGCGGCCAGCCACGCCAACCTGACTCCATTGGAAACCCCCGCGAATGAATGAACAACCCTTGCTCGCGCATTTGATCGAGCTGCGCACCCGCCTGGTGCGGGCGCTGCTCGGCGTCGCGCTGGTGTTTCTCGGCCTGTTCCACTGGTCGGGCGATATCTACCATTTATTGGCCAAGCCCTTGCTGGACGCGTTGCCGCAAGGCGCCAACATGATAGCCACCGATGTCACCGCGCCGTTCTTCGTGCCGGTCAAGGTGACCATGCTGGTGGCTTTCCTGATCTCGCTGCCCAATACCCTGTACCAGATCTGGGCCTTCGTCGCGCCCGGGCTCTACCATCACGAGAAGCGTTTGGTGCTGCCCCTGGTGGTGGCCAGCCTGTTGCTGTTCCTCACCGGCATGGCTTTCGCCTACTTCCTGGTGTTCCCGGTGGTGTTCGGCTTCATGTCGGCGGTGACACCGGTCGGGGTCAGCATGATGACCGATATCGATAAATACCTATCCTTTGTGCTCGGCATGTTCCTCGCCTTCGGCGTCACCTTCGAGGTGCCGGTGGTGGTGATCCTGCTGGTGCGCATGGGCGTGGTATCGGTGGAAAAACTGCGCCAGGGGCGGCCCTATGTGATCGTCGGCGCCTTCGTCGTCGCCGCCATCGTCACTCCGCCGGACGTGTTGTCGCAGACGCTGCTGGCGGTGCCGTTGTGGTTGCTGTACGAGGTGGGCATTTTCATGGCGGTGTTCCTGGGCCGCAAGAAGGAGCGCGCGATGTTGGAGGACCGGCCATGAGCCGCAATGTTTGGCATTATGGCGCGGCGGCTTCGCTGATCGCGCTGATCCTGCTGTGCCTGGCCTGGGAGTTGTGGCTGGCGCCGCTGCGTCCAGGCGGTTCCTTGCTGGCGCTGAAGGCGGCGGTGCTGCTGTTGCCGCTGCGCGGCATCCTGAGCCAGCGTCTGTACACCTATCAATGGGCCAGCATGTTCATCCTGGCCTATTTCACCGAGGGCGTGATGCGCGGTTGGGCCGATCGCGGCCTGTCGCAACAACTTGCATGGGGCGAAATCTTTTTGAGCGGACTATTCTTCGTCTGTGTATTGGGCTTTGCCAGAACCTTCAAGTTGTCGCGTCAGCCGCAGTAGACCTCGCGCGCAGCCAAAAGGAAGCCGTCAGCTCATGCTGACGGCTTTTTTTGCGTCCATCGCGCATGCGGTAGGCAGACTGTGAAACTTGCCGTAGTCATGCGGCGAACGCCGCAAACGGCTTGGTTTACAATCGCCGCGAAACCGCGAACTTGAATCGGCGGGAATCCAAAAAAAAACATAGTTTGGTTGGGGAGTGTATAAATGCGGAACATGACGATTGCGGCCCGGATTACCCTGGGTTTCGCCTTATTGCTGGTCGCGCTGTTGGTGACTGGAATGCTGGCCTTCATTGGCCTGGGCAGTATTTCCAGCCGGGTGGAGGCTGTCAGCACCCATGAGTTGGCCTTCTACCGCGATGTGGTGGAGCTGCAGCAGCACATGGGCAACTTGCGGCGCTTCGAGAAGGACTATTTCATCAATCTGGCCGACAACGCCAAGCGCGCCGAGTACAGCGAGAAGTGGAGCAAGACGCTGGACGGCGCGCACGCGGCGATCAAGAATGCCGGCACCCATCCGCTCAACGGCGATTCCGCCCAGCAACTGAACGCGCTGGACGGCCTGCTCAACAGCTATGCCGATGGTTTCAAGGCGGTGGCCGGCAAGATCGACAAGCATGAGATCGTCAGCACCAGCGATGCCAATAGCGCGTTCAACCAGTACAAGAGCAGCATCCACCAGATGGAGGATGTGAGCGCCAAGCTGGCAAAAGGCGGCTCCGATGCGGTGGCGCAGTTGCGCAGCCAGATCGATGCGTCCGCCGACGCGGTGCGCAGTCAGTTGCTGAGCACGGTGGTGATTGGCCTGCTGGCCAGCCTGGTGGTGTCCTGGTACATCATCCGCTCCATCCGCATTCCGCTGCTGCAGATGCGCGATTCCGCGCAGCAGCTGGCGCAAACCTGCGATTTGAACCTGGCCTTGCCGGACTTTGGCCGCAACGAGCTCGGCAGCGTCGGCGAGTCGCTGGCCTCGCTGGTCGGCACCGTGCGCCGGCTGGTGCAGGAGGCGCAGGGTCACGCCACCCATCTGGCCGGCGCGTCCGGGCAGATGGCCGACGTCAGCCACCAAGTGTCCAATGCCTCGGCCAATCAGGCCGAGTCCGCTGCCAGCGGCGCCGCGGCGATCGAGCAGATGTCGGTCAGCATCAATCTGGTGGCCGACAATACCCGCGATGTGGAGCAGCAGGCGCGCCAGACCATGGCGCAGGCGGATCGAGGCAATGGACTGGCGGAAACCGCAGCCAGCGAAATCCAGCTGATCGCCAGCGGCATCACCGCAACCTCGGCCGTGATGGACCAGCTCAACCAGCGATCCAGCGATATCGGCGACATCGTGCGGGTGATCCGCGACATCGCCGACCAGACCAATCTATTGGCGTTGAACGCGGCGATCGAGGCGGCGCGCGCCGGCGAGATGGGGCGCGGCTTCGCGGTGGTGGCCGACGAGGTGCGTCAGCTGGCCGAGCGTACTAGCCAGGCCACCGCCGAGATCTCCACCCATATCGAGGGGGTGCAGACCGATACCCAGCGCGCTTACCAGAGCATGCAGCAGGCGAATGCCCGCATCGAAAGCGGGGTCAGCAGCACTTCCAGCGTGGCGGAGGCATTGCGTGAAATCCATCAGCTGTCGCAGCACTCGGTGGAACGCATCACCGACATCGCCAACGCGATCAAGGAGCAGAGTCACGCCAGCCAGCTGGTGGCGAACAATGTCGAGCAGATGGCGCAGATGAACGAGAGCACCGCCAAGGCGTCCGGCCAGGCCAGCCGCTTGTCGCAGGAATTGCAGCAGCTGTCGGTCGATCTGGACACTAATTTGAAGCGCTTCCGCACCTAAGAAGCTGTTTACGATCTGCTGCGCGTCGTGAAGCGTTGCACGGTGAGTCGCGCTCACGGTGCGCCATGGCTCAGCCGGCGATGCCCAGCGCGTCCAGGCTGTTGCGGCGCAAGGCGCGGCGCAGTTCCGGTTCCGGCCGGCCGCGAAGCTCGGCCAGCAGCGCGCTGAAGGCGGCGAGATGGGCCGGTTCATTGGGCCGGTCCTGGGCGAATTCCGGGCGGATGTCGGGCGCGTCGGTTTCCAGCACCAGGCCGGACAGCGGCAGCGTGGCCGCCAGCCGGCGGATGCGCTGCGAGCCGGAGTAGCTCATCGCGCCGCCGAAGCCCAGTTTCAAGCCTTGGCGCAACATTGCGTCCGCCTGCTGCGGGCTGCCGTTGAAGGCGTGGGCGATGCCCAGCTCGACGCGCTGCTCGCGCAGATGCTTGAGCACGCGGTCCACCGAGCGGCGCACATGCAGCACCACCGGCAGCGCGTATTTGCGCGCCAGTTTCAGTTGTTCGACGAACAAGGCCTCCTGCCGCGCCGGGTCCAGCTCCGGTAGGTAGAAATCCAGGCCGATTTCCCCCACCGCTTCCGGCCGCTGCTCGCGCAGCGCGCGCTCCAGCTGTTCCAGATGTTCGTCCAGATGCTGTTCCAGATAGATGGGATGCAGGCCGAAGCCTATCCAGCAGCCGTGTTCGCGGCGCATGGCGGCGGCCGCGTCGAAGGTGTCGGCGCGCACCGCTGGTACCAGGATCTGGCCGACGCCGGCGGCGCGCGCGCGTTGCAGCACCGCGGACAGCATTGGCGCCAGCTCCGGCGCGTCCAGGTGGCAATGGGTGTCGATCAGCGCCTCGGGCGCGGGCAGGGCGGGGAAACGGTGCATGGCGGATGGGCTCGCTCAGCCGGCTTCCGGCTGCAATTGCTGCAGCAAGTATAGCCGTTGGTAAATGCCGCCCAGCGTCATCAGCTCCTCATGGTCGCCGGTTTCGGCGATCTGGCCGTGGTTGAGCACGATGATGCGGTCGGCGTCGCGGATGGTGGACAGGCGATGGGCGATGGAGATCAGCGTGATCTGGCCATGCAATTGTTCCAGCGCGCGCTGCACCACCTGTTCGGTTTCGCTGTCGATATGCGAGGTGGCCTCGTCCAGCAGCAGGATGCGCGGCTTGCCGGCCAGCGCGCGGGCGATGGCGATCAACTGCTTCTGGCCGCTGGAGAGCCGCGATCCGCTCTCGCCCATATCGGTGTCGTAGCCCTGCTCCAGCGCCAGGATCAGTTCGTGGGCGCCGGCGGCGCGCGCGGCGTCCTCGATCTGTTGTTGCGACAGTGGCCGGCCCATGGCGATATTGTCGCGCGCGCTGGCGGCCAGCAGGAAGGGCTCCTGCGGCACCAGGCCGACGCCGTCGCGGAAGGCCGCGTCGTCGAAGGACGCCAGCGGCTGCTCATCGATCAGGATGTCGCCGCCTTGCGGCGCATAGAAGCGCAGCAGCAGCGACAGCAAGGTGGATTTGCCGCTGCCGGTGTGGCCGACGATGCCGATGAAGCCGCCGGCCGGAATCTCCAGCGATAAGTCGCGCAGCACCGGGTGTTCGGGTTGATAGGCGAAATTCAGCCGGCGGAAACTGACCGCGCCCTGGCCGATGCGGCCCTGTCCGCCGTCGGCGGCCGCCGCGGGCTCCTGCAGCAGCGCATCCACCCGCGCCGCCGCCACCACCGCTTGCTGCAGCTGGCTGAACTGCATGGTGATCTGGATCAGCGGGTCCACCATGCGGCCGATATAGCTGATGAAGGCGTAGAGCACGCCGATCTGCAGCGCGCCCAGCGGCCGCTGGCTGAAGCTGTAGATCACCGCGGCCAGCAGCAGCACCTTGAGCAGGTCCAGCGCCGGACGCAGCAGCCAGGCATTGGCGGTCAGCTCGGCCATGCGCGCCCGGTAGTAGTTGTGGTTGGCGCGGTCGAAGCGCTGGGCGAAGCGTCCGGCGGCGTTGCTGGCCTGCAGCACGCTCATGCCGGCGATGGATTCGGCCATCTGCGCGTTGATGTCGCTGCGCAGCGCGCGGGCGCGCGTCACCGAGGGCGCGCTCCAGCGCTGGTAGAGCCAGACGATGGCCAGCATCGCCGGCAGCAGCAGCGCGGCCAGCAGCATCAGCCGCCAGTCCAGCCAGGCCATCGCCGCCATCACGCCGATGACGACGATGCTGCTGTCCAGCATCACGAACAGCACTTGCACGTACAAGGCTTTCACCGACTCGGTGTCATTGGTGACGCGGCTGACCAATTGGCCTGTGATCGCCTTGTCGAAAAAGGCCATCGGCAGCCGGATCACGTGGCGGTAGACCTGTTCGCGCAGCCTTTGCACCGAGCGCATCGCCACGCCGGACAGGCGCACCAGCTGCAGATAGCGCAGGCTGGAAGCGGCGTAGCCGGCCAGCAGACAGGCGAACAGCAGCAGGCCCATTTCCAGCCACTGCGGCGCGCGCGGCAGCAGATAGCGGTCGATGAACACCTTGCCCAGCAGTGGCGACAGCGCCTCCAGCAGCGCGGCGGCGATCAGCCACAGCGTGCCCCACAGCACATGGCGCTTTTCCGGCGCGGCGGCCTGGCGCAGCAGAGCCAGCGCCCGGCTCCGGTTGATCGCGGACTGATCAGATTTCATCCAGGCTGGCCTCCAGTTGTTGATAGCGCCACTGGCTGGCGTACCAGCCGTTCAATTGCAGCAGCGCCTCGTGGCTGCCGGCTTCGGCGATGCGCCCCTGTTGCAGCACGATGATGTGGTCGGCGTCGGCCACCGCCGACAGCCGGTGACTGGCGATGATCACGCTGCGTCCGCGGCGCGCTTCGCGCAGATGCTGCAGGATCTGGGTTTCGGTCTGGGTGTCCACCGCCGACAAGGCGTCGTCAAGCAGCAGCAGCGGCGCGTCCGCCAGCAGCGCGCGGGCGATGGCCAGGCGCTGGCGCTGGCCGCCCGACAGCGCCACGCCTTTTTCGCCAACCGGCGTGGCGTAGCCCTGGGCCAGGCGCAGGATGTCCTCATGCACCGCCGCCAGCCGCGCCACGCGCTCGATCTCGCGCTCGGCGGCGTCCGGTCGCGTCAGCGCGATATTGTCAGCCACCGAGGCGGAGAACAGGAAGGACTCCTGCGGCACCCAGCTGATCGCCGCGCGCAGCGCGTCCATCTTGTATTCCTCCAGCGGCACGCCGTTCCAGCTGACGCTGCCGGCCGGCAGCGGGTATTGGCGCAGTAGCAGGCGCAGCAGCGTGGACTTGCCGCTGCCGGTGGGACCGACGATGCCCAGGGTCTGGCCGCGTCCCAGGCGCAGCTCGATCGCGCGCAGCGCCGGCGTGACCTGCCCCGGATAAGTGAAGTCCAGGCCGTGCCAGCGCAGCTCGCCGCTGGGCTCGCTCGCGTCGGCGCCGCTGTCGTCCACCGAGGCCGGCGCGCTCAGCACCGGTTCCAGCCGGTTCCAGCCGGCGCGGCCGCGTTCCAGCAACGACAGCACCCAGCCGGCGGCGAACATCGGCCAGATCAACTGACCAAGATACATGCTGAAGCTGGTCAGCGCGCCTATGGTCAGTTGTTGCTGCCATACCAGGTAGCCGCCGACGCCCAAGGTGGTCACTGAGGCGGTGATCAGCGTTAGCCCCACCACCGGCTCGAACGCCGCCTCCCAGCGCTGCGCTTGCAGGCTGTTGTCGGCGGCGCTGGCGGCCAGGCCGGCCAGCTCGCGGCTATTGCGCTCCTCCAGGCCCAGGGTGCGCAGCGTGCGCACCCCGCTCAGGGTTTCCTGCACATGGTCGTTGAGCCGGCTGAAGCTTTGTAGCGATCCGGCCCAGGCCTGGTGCACGCGGCGGGTGATGCGCCAGAAGGCGAAGGCCATCAGCGGAAACGGCAGCAGCGCGGCGGCGGCCAGCCGCCAGTCTATGCCCAGGGTCATCATCGCCAGCACCATCACCAGGGTCAGGCTGCCGTCGAAACCGGCCAGCATCGCCTCGCCGGCGGCCATTTCCACCGCGTCGATGTCATTGGTGGCGCGCGCCATCAAGTCGCCGGTGCGTTGATGGTGGTAGAAGCCCGGCCCCTGGAGGCTCAAGCGCTGATACAAGCGGGTACGCAGCTCCACGCCCAACTGGTAGGCGGCGGCGAACAGCTGCAGCCGCCAGCCGGCGCGCAGCAAATAGATCACCACGCCGAACAGTAGCAGCCAGCCCAGCTCATGCAGCAGCTGAGGGCCGCTGAGTTCGTGCTTGGCCAGCAGGTCGACGATCTCGCCTATCTTGCGCGGGATCAGCACGGTGAGTAGCGCCACGGCGGCCAGCATCAGCGCGGCGCGCAGATAGTAAGGCCAGTGGCGGCGGACGAAGCCGCGCAATAGCGCGGACAGGCTGGCGCCGGGGACGAGATCGGACGGGGTGGGCATGGCGGGGCGGGCTATCCGAATCGGGTATCGAGTCGGACATTCTATGCCGAATCCGATGGCGGCGTCAGATGCGATGCAAAGGGTGTTGTGTGTTCCGCGCAGCGGTTCTTAGAGCCTGTTCAAAGTCTCGCGAACAAGGGCGAGGCAAGGCGAAAACGAGCGAAAAAGCGGAATGTACAAGTGGTACATGAGCATTTTGAGCTTGGTTTCAACGCCGTATCGCCGAAGCGCAGCAGACTTTGAGCAGGTTCTTAGAGCCTGTTCAAAGTCTTTTGAGTAAGAGCCCCAAGAAGGCCAGATGGATGAACTGCAAGCTGGTATTGAGTTTCCGCTCGCAGTTCTTCCACAGCCTTCTGCTCTTTTCCAACCAAGCGAAGCTGCGCTCAACAACCCAGCGTTTGGGCATCACCTTGAAGGTATGCAGTTCGCTCCGTTTGGCAATCTGCACCGTCACGTCCGCCCCCAGAATTTCACTCACGCCTTGAGCAAAGGGTTTGCCGACATAGCCACTATCCGCCAGCAGGCTCTGAGCCC